>NZ_LWRX01000077.1:0-10345 GCF_001683835.1 Ralstonia sp. RL
CCCGCGCTTCATCAGCGCGGCGTTGCCGAATGTGGTGTACCCGCCGATGTTCAACCGTTATGGCGAGGGCATGACCTTCGGCGCGCACGTCGATGGCAGTGTGCGCATCCACCCGCACGACGGGCGCAAGCTGCGCACCGACATCTCGGCCACGCTGTTCCTGTCAGATCCTGCCAGCTACGACGGCGGCGAACTGCAGATCGAAGACACCTATGGCATGCACAGCGTCAAGCTCAATGCCGGAGACCTCGTCATCTATCCGGCCACGAGCCTGCACCAGGTCACGCCCATCACACGCGGCGTGCGCGTGGCGAGCTTCTTCTGGATCCAGAGCCTGATCCGCGATGACGCGCAGCGCGCCATGCTGTTCGACCTGGACAACGCCATCCAGACGCTGAACCAGACCGGCGCCGACGAGACGGCGCGCCGCACGCTGATCGGCGTGTATCACAACCTCATGCGGCAGTGGAGCGAAACCTGATCCGAGCCGGCTTCAAGCCGTGATGGCCGCGCCGCGCCCGGTTGTGTCAGCGGCGCTTAGCGGCCCGAACGGCGATACAGCTCGGCCATCATGCCGCAGCTTTCCACGTGCAGCGCGACAGCTCGGGCGGCTTCACGGCGGACGATCTGCCAGAAGCGGGCGAAGCGGGAGGTGGGGGCAGCATTGAGGACGGCGGCTTTCATGGCGGTTCCTTTCTGAGCGATGACTAGGGATAACCCTAACAGGGAATACCCGAATATTAGTCCGAATATTGCATCGCAGCAAACCAGGTGTGCCGTTGTTGCCTCATCGCCACATCAACGTGATTCCGCTTCCACTCGAAAGACGACGCCGGCGTTGCCGTCCACCCGGAGGGCGTCGCCGTTCTTCAGCTGCGCCCGGATGCCGGGCAGATTCACCACCGCCGGAATGCCGAATTCGCGCGCCACGATCGCGCCGTGGGAGAGATAGCCGCCGGTTTCCATGACCAGCGCGCTGGCTTTCAGGAAGAGCGGCGTCCAGGCCGGGTCGGTGCTCGGCGCGACGAGCACGTCGCCCGCCTGCAGTCCGGTGCCGGCCGCGGCGTGGTCGACCAGGCGCGCTTCCATCAGGCCCCCTTGCGGGCGACGCCGTGCAGGAACAGGTCGATGACGGCGGCAAAGCCTTCGTGCAGGTCGCGCGCGCCCGTATCGGGGCGCGCCAGCCAGCGCATGAGCGCGCCGAGATACAGGTACTCCAGCAGCCCGGCAAGATGCTCCGCACCAAGCCGGGTATCGAGTTCGCCCGCGCGTTGGGCCGCGTCAATAAGCGCCATGAACACCGCTTCGAACCCGCTGCGCTTGTCCGCATCATGGCCGCGATCGGCGGGGTCGGCACTGGCGAAGCGGTAGCGGAAGTACGCGGCCAGGTAGGGACGCCGGACGTTGCACCAGTCGGCCGAGGCAGACAGCAGCACCGAGAGCCGCGACGCGAAATCCGCCTGCGCTTCAATCAGCGGGCGCAACTGCGCACCGCCCTCGGCCAGCTCGGCATGGAAGCGGTGCGCCAGCAGCGCCTCCTTGAGCGGAAAGTGGTTGTACAGCGTGCCTTTGGAGACATCGGCCTGCGCTGCAATCTGTTCCATCGTCACCGCGTCGTAACCGTGCTGCTCGAACAGCGCGAATGCCGTGGCGGCGAGGTGGTCCAGCGTCTGGAGGCGCTTGCGCTCCCGGCGGCCGGTTCCGATGGGGAACGGGATGGACGGCATGATCGGCACATAATTTTTGACGACGCATAATTTTATACGTCGTTCAAAAATATTGCCGGGCGTACGTCGGGCCGCCCCGAGTCTGGCGTGGGATTGCGCGGCGATGGGTCAGCGGCGGTCGGCCCAGCCGGCGTCGCGCTGGAACCACTCCGAGAGGAAATCGATGAACGCGCTGACTTTGGCCGACAGGTTCGCGCGCTCCGGATACACCGCGAAAACATCGGCCACGGGCAGCGTCCAATCGGTCAGCACGGGCACCAGCCGGCCGTCGCGCACGTGGGCGTGGATGTCCCACTCCGAGCGCATGAGGATGCCGTAGCCGGCCAGCGCCCACAGCACGCCGGTCTCGCCGTCGTTGGTGCACAGCGGCCCGCGCACCTTGACGGTTTCATGCTTGCTGCCGCGTGTGAGGTACCACGTGCCGTAGGCGGCATCGCTCTCGCGCAGCACGATGCACGCATGCGATTGCAGATCGCGCGGCACCTGGGGCGCGCCCGCGCGTGCGAGATATTCGGGCGACGCGCACAGCAGCCGGCGATTGCTGACGATCTTGCGCGCCACCATGCGCGAATCGGGGACCGTGCCGAACCAGATGCCGATGTCGAACGCCTTGTCGGCCAGGTTGACGGAGCGGTCTGTCAGCTCCAGTTGCACCTCCACCTCGGGATAACGCCGGGCGAACTCGACGACGGCCGGCGCGATATGCCGGCGCCCGAAGCCGAACGTGGCATTCACCCGCAACAGGCCCTTCGGTGTGCCGCGGCTGCTGGAGACGGCCTGCTCCAGCGCCTCGAGTTCTTCCAGCAGCCGCGAGCCGGTGGCCAGGTAGATCTCGCCTTCATGCGTGACGCTCAGGCGCCGCGTGGTGCGGTTGAGCAGGCGCACGCCGAGGCGCCTTTCCAGTTGCGCCAGCCGCGCCGTCACGGCCGGCGGTGTCACGCCCAACTCGCGCGCCAACGCCGCCAGGGAGCCCTGCTTGACCAGCCGGGTAAAGAACTCGAGATCGGACACGCGATCCATTATTCAAATGAAGTAAAGAATAAATAAAGATGTCGGACAATTATAAAATGCATCTTCATGGCTAGACTCCATCTCGCAAAGGAAGCCCGGCGCGCCGGACGCATCGAACGAATGGAGAACGCATGGCAAAAACGCTGTATCAGAAGCTGGTCGACTCGCACACCGTCGCCTGGCTCGATGCGCAGAACGTGCTGCTGTACGCCGATCTGCACATCATGAACGAGTACACCAGCCCGCAGGCCTTTGCGGGCTTGCGCGAAGCAGGCCGCGCAGTGGCGGCGCCAGGCCAGCACATGGCGGTGGTCGACCACATCATCCCGACGCACCCGGTGCGCGTGCGCGTCATCGAAGACGCTGCTTCGGCGTTGCAGGCGTCCAACCTGGCGGAGAACTGTGCCGAACACGGCATCGTCCTGTTCGACACGAACGATGCGCTGCAGGGCATCGAGCATGTGATCGCGCCGGAGCTGGGCATGATCCGCCCCGGCATGGTCGTGCTCTGCGGCGACAGCCACACCACCACCTACGGCGCGTTCGGCGCGCTGGGCTTTGGCATCGGCACGTCCGAAGTCGAGCACGTGCTGGCGACGCAGACGCTGGTGTACCGGCTCGCGCAGGACATGCGCATCCGCGTGGACGGGCAACTGCCGACAGGCACCACCGCCAAGGACCTGATCCTCCACGTCATCAGCCGCATCGGCGCGCAGGGTGCGCGCGGCTATGTGGTCGAATTTGCCGGCAGTGCCATCCAGGCGCTCTCGATGGAGGCACGCATGACCCTGTGCAACATGGCGGTGGAAGCCGGTGCGCGCGGCGCGCTGATCGCGCCCGACGCCAAGGCCACGCGCTACGTGCTCGAACACGCACGGGATGTCGCAGGCACCCACGTGAACGCGGCATTGGCCGACTGGCGCCAGCTCTTCAGCGATGCCGATGCGCAGTTCGATGCCGAGTACCACTTCGATGCCAGCGAGGTCGCGCCCTACGTGACGTGGGGCACCAGCCCGGATGAGGCCATCCCCGTGACCGGCACGATTCCGCCGGCGCAAGCGGCATCCGAGCGGGCCTTGCGCTACGTGGGGCTGGAGGCCGGCAGCGCCATCGAGGGCGTGCCGGTGCAGCGCGTGTTCATCGGTTCGTGCACGAATGCGCGCATTGAAGATCTGCGCGAGGTGGCAGCCGTCGTGCGCGGCCGGCGCGTGGCCGCGGGTGTGCGGGCGATGGTCGTGCCGGGGTCGGGCGCAGTGCGCCGGCAAGCCGAGCAGGAGGGCATTGCCGAGGTGCTGATCGCCAGCGGTTTTGAATGGCGCCAGCCCGGCTGCTCGATGTGCCTGGCGATGAACGACGACGTGCTCGCGCCGGGAGAGCGCTGCGCCTCCACCACGAACCGCAACTTCGAAGGCCGCCAGGGGCGCGGTGGCATCACGCACCTGATGAGTCCGGCCATGGCGGCGGCCGCCGCCATCACGGGCCGCATCACCGACGTCCGCAAGCTGCAAGCCGAGCCGCAACCTCACCCGGAGACCGCACATGCCTGAGACCACGTACATCGAAGGCATCGCCGCGCCGCTGCCCACGCCCAACCTCGATACCGATCAGATCATGCCGAAGCAGTTCCTGCGCGGCATCGACAAGGCCGGGCTCGACCGCGGCGTGCTGTACGACCTGCGTTACGACGCCAACCACGAGCCGCGCAGCGACTGCGTCCTGAACCAGCCGGCGTACCAGGGAGCGTCCATCCTCGTCGGCGGGAGCAACTTCGGATGTGGCTCCAGCCGCGAGCACGCGGTCTGGGGGCTGCAGCAGTTCGGCATTCGCGCCGTCATCGCCCCGAGCTTTGGCGAGATCTTCTACAGCAACGCGATGAACAACCGTCTGCTGCTCGTGATGCTCGAGCCAGCCGATGTGGCGCGCATCCTGGCCGAAGTGTCCGACCCCGCCACGCACCGCATCGCCATTGATGTGCAGGCGATGACGGTGCGCAGCCACAGCGTTGAAGTGCCGTTTGCCCTGTCGGATCGGCACCGACACATGTTCCTGCATGGCCTGGACATGATCGGTGCGACGCTGGCGCGCTGGAGCGAGATCGACGCGTTCCAGCGGGCGCACTGGCAGGCGCGGCCGTGGTTGCGCGACATTGCGGCCACCACGCGCGCGCGGCTTGCCGCGGCTCCACCGGGCAGCCTGCCTTGAGCGCTTCCTCGTTTCGTTACACCACCACACACAACAGCGGCGCATCGTCACCTCGCCCAAGACGAGGGGCGACGCCGCGCCTGTCAGGAGACAAACCATGCAAGCCTCCCTGCCTGCGGATCACGCCGCGCCCACCGGGTTCTGGCGCACGCTCGCGCGTTATCGCGTCGGGCCGTTGCCGTTGCCGCTCTATGTCGTCATCGCCGCCGTCACGGTCCTGGCGGCCGCCAGCAAGAAGCTGCCCAACGACATGATCGGCGGGTTTGCCGTGCTGATGCTGCTCGGCTTCCTGTTGGGCGAGATCGGGGCGCGGCTTCCGGTGTTCCGGCACGTTGGCGGGGCGGCCATCCTGTGCCTGTTCGTGCCGTCGGCGCTGGTCGGCTACAAGGCGATCGACCCCGAGATGGTCAAGGCGCTGACCACCACCATGAAGACGGCCAACCTCCAGTATCTCTACATCGCCTGCCTGGTGGCGGGCAGTATCCTCGGCATGCGCCACCGCGTGCTGGTGCAGGGATTCATGCGGATGTCCGTGCCGCTGCTGGTCGGCACGCTGGCGGCCGTCGTGGCGGGCGTGTCGGTCGGGCTGCTGTTCGGTCATGACCCGATGCATACCTTTTTCTTCATCGTCATTCCCATTGTGGGCGGCGGCATCGGGGAGGGCATCCTGCCGCTCTCGATCGGCTATGCAGAGATTCTGGGCCGGCCGCAAGCCGAGCTGGTTGCCATGCTCGTGCCGGCGGCCTTGCTCGGCAACGTGGTCGCCATCCTGTCGAGCGGTGCGCTCAGGTGGCTTGGCGAGAAGCGCCCGCATCTGACCGGCAATGGCGACCTCGTCAAGGCCGGCGACGATGCCGACCTGCTGCGCAACGATCATGTGGACGCCCCCATCCAGCTCGGGCTCATGGGCGCCGGCTTGCTGATTGCATGCGCGTTCTTCATCTTCGGCGCGCTCCTGGCGCCGTTCACGGGCATTCCGGGGCCGATCCTCATGATCATTAGCGCGGCGGTGCTGAAGGTGACGAAGCTCATGCCCGAGAAGATGGAGCTGGGCGCCTACCAGATGTACCGGTTTGTCTCGACCAACCTCACGTTTGCGATCCTCGTCGGGCTCGGTGCGCTGTTCGTGTCTTGGAAGGAACTGGTGGTGGCGTTCACGCCTGGCTACTTTGCGATCTGCGCGGCCACGGTGCTGGCGCTCGTGGCATCGGGCTTCTTCGTCGGCAGATGGCTGGGGATGCATCCGGTGGAATCTGGCATCGTGACGGCGTGTCACAGCGGCCTGGGCGGCACGGGAGACGTGGCGATCCTCTCGGCATCCAACCGCATGGGCCTGATGCCATTCGCGCAGATCAGCACACGCATCGGCGGCGCCGCGATGGTCGTGTGCGCCACGATCCTGCTCAAGCTGCTGCACTGAGGGGGCCACCACCAGCAAGCACGGCGGGCACGGCAACGGCGCTACACTCAAGCACCGTTCACGCACTTCCCGGATTGCCATGACCGCACTGCGCACGCTGTATCCCGCCATCGAACCGTACGAAACCGGCATGCTGGACGTGGGCGATGGCCACACGATCTACTACGAACGCGTCGGCACGCCCGGCGCCAAGCCGGCGGTGTTCCTGCACGGCGGGCCGGGCGGCGGCATCTCGGCCGACCACCGCCGCCTGTTCGACCCCGCGCGCTACGACGTCATGCTGTTTGACCAGCGCGGCTGCGGCCGATCGACGCCGCACGCGGGGCTCGAAGCCAACACCACGTGGCACCTCGTGGCCGACATCGAGCGCCTGCGCGCGATTGCCGGCGCCGGGCGCTGGCTCGTCTTCGGCGGCTCCTGGGGTTCGACGCTGGCCCTGGCCTACGCTCAGAAGTATCCGCAGCACGTGAGCGAACTCGTGCTGCGCGGCGTCTACACCGTCACGCAGGCCGAGCTGCGCTGGTATTACCAGTACGGCGTGTCGGAGATGTTCCCGGAGAAATGGGCCCGCTTCCAGGCGCCCATCCCCGAAGACGAGCGCGGCGACATGATCGCGGCCTACCGCAAGATCCTCACCGGCACCGATACCGCCAAGCAGATCGAGGCGGCCCGCGCGTGGAGCGTGTGGGAGGGCGAGACCATCACGCTGCTGCCCGACCCGGGCAACAGCGCCAAGCACGCCGACGACCATTTCGCGCTGGCCTTCGCACGTCTGGAGAACCACTACTTCACGCACCAGTGCTGGCTCGAAGAAGGCCAGCTGCTGCGCGAGGCGCACAGGCTGGCCGGCATTCCCGGCGTGATCGTGCATGGCCGCTACGACATGCCGTGCCCAGCGCGCTATGCCTACGCGCTGCACCAGGCGTGGCCCGATTCGGACTTCCACCTGATCGAAGGCGCGGGCCATGCGTGGTCCGAGCCCGGCATCCTCGACCAGCTCATTGCCGCCACGGACCGCTTTGCCGGCAAATAGCGGATGACGGACTCCGTCGACCTGCGCTTCCTGCTCGCCATCCAGGACAACGGCAGCCTGGTGGCGACGGCGCGCGCGCTCGGCCTGACGCCGTCGGCCGTGTCGCAGCGCCTGCAGCAGCTGGAGAAGAAGCTTGGCACGCGGCTGGTCGACCGGACCGCGCGCAGCCTGCGATTCACGCAGGAGGGCGCACTGCTGTGCGAGCGCGGCGCGGAGCTGATCCGCCAGCTCGATGCGCTGTCGGAAGACCTGCACACGCGCCGCGGCGGCCTGGTCGGGACGCTGAAGGTCAACGCGCCGCTCGGGTTCGGGCGGCGTTATGTGGCGCCGATCATTGCCGAGTTTCAGCAGCAGCACCCGGATGTCGACATCGAACTGACGCTGTCCGATGCACCGCTCACCGAGGCGGCGGATCGCTTTGATGTGGTGGTGCATATCGGCGCGTTGCAGGTATCGAACCTCGTGGGCTACGCGATTGCGCCGAATGCGCGGTTTGTCTGCGCATCGCCCGCGCTGGTGAAGCGTTTCGGCCTGCCGCAAGCACCGGAGGACCTTGCCGCGCTGCCGTGCATCGTGCTGCGGGAGAACAAGGAGGATGTCACGCTGTGGCACTTCAGCAAGGGCCGCACGAGCCGCAGCGTGCGCGTGCGGAACCACCTCGTCTGCAACGACGGCGACGTGATCCGCCAGTGGGCGCGCGAGGGCCGCGGCGTCATCCTGCGCTCCGAATGGGACGTGGCGGACGATCTGCGCGCCGGCCACCTGGTGCGCCTGCTACCCGGCTGGAAGGCGCCCGACGCCAACGTGATCGCGCTCACACACGGCCGTGCCGGCTTGCCGCAGCGCACGCGCCACTTCATGCAGGCCTTGCAAAGCCGCTTCAGACCGCAGCCGCCGTGGCGCGCCTGATGTAGTGCAACTGAATCTATGAATCAAAGCGGCTTCACCGAAAGACCGCGCGTGATGCCTACAATCGGCTGCATCGATTCCCGCCGATATGCAGGTGACACGCATGCCCCTTGCTGCCGCTCCTTCCCGTTACCCCAAGGCCGTCCTGTTCGATCTGCTGACCGCGCTGCTCGATTCGTGGTCGCTGTGGAACCGCGCCGCCGGCTCTGAGCCGGCAGGCCGCACGTGGCGCGCGGAGTATCTGCGGCTCACGTACGGCTGCGGCGCGTATGTGCCGTATGAAGCGATGGTGCGGCAGGCTGCCAGCAACGTCGGCCTGCCCGATGCGGCGCCCGACGCGCTGGAAGCCCACTGGCTCGAGCTGCAGCCGTGGAGCGGCGCGGTGGAGGCGCTGACCGCGCTGCAGCCACACTGCAGGCTGGCCGTCGTCACGAACTGCTCCGAGCGCCTGGGCCGGCAGGCCGCCGCGCTGTTGCCCATCCGTTGGGATGTCGTCGTCACGGCCGAGCAGGCGGGCGTCTACAAGCCCGACCCGAAGCCGTATCGGATGGCGCTGGACCAGCTTGGCGTGAATGCAGCCGACGCCGCGTTCGTGGCGGGCTCCAGCTACGACATGTTCGGCACCGCCGCCGTCGGCCTGCGCACGTACTGGCACAACCGCATCGGGCTCAAGCCCGTGCAAGGTGCGCAGGTGCCGGAAATCACCTCGCCGACGCTCGACGGGCTGCTGCCCTGGGCCGGCCGTTTTGCCGCACCCGTTTGAGGAGGCCACCATGACATCCGATACCGCACACCCGCTGGAGGCGCTTGACACGCCCGCCGCGCTCATCGACCTGCCGCGCATGCAGCACAACATCGCCCGCATGCAGCACCGCATGAATGCGCTGGGCGTGAAGTTTCGCCCGCACGTGAAGACCACCAAGTGCCTCGACGTCGTGCGCGCGCAGCTGGCCGCCGGCGCGCAGGGCATCACCGTGTCGACGTTGAAGGAGGCCGAGGCGTTCTTTGCCGCAGGCATCAAGGGCATCCTCTATGCCGTCGGTATCGTCGCGGGCAAGCTGCCGCGCGCCATGGCGCTGCGCAGGCGCGGCTGCGACCTCAAGCTCGTGGTCGACAATGTCGAGGCCGCCCGGGCCGTGGTCGACCACGCCCGCACGCACGGCGAGCGCTGCGAAGTCTGGATCGAGGTCGACACCGATGGCCACCGCTGCGGCCTCACGCCCGAACAGGATGCGCTGCTGGACGTGGGGCGCACGCTGCAGGCCGGCGGCATCGACGTGGGTGGCGTGATGACGCACGCGGGTTCCAGCTACGACCTCAGCGACCGTGCTGCGCTGGCTGCCCTGGCCGAGCAGGAGCGTGCAGGCTGCGTGCGCGCCGCCGAGCGCCTGCGCGAAGCCGGCGTGCCGTGCGCCGCCGTCAGCGTCGGTTCGACACCCACCGCGCTGGCCGCCGAGCGGCTGCCGGGCGTGACGGAGGTGCGCGCGGGCGTGTACGTCTTCTTCGATCTCGTGATGCACAACGTGGGTGTCTGCGCGATGGATGAAATTGCGCTGAGCGTGCTCACGACCGTGATCGGCCATCAGCCTGACAAAGGCTGGGTGATCGTCGATGCCGGTTGGATGGCCATGAGCCGCGACCGCGGTACCGCCAGGCAGGCGCACGACTACGGCTACGGGCAACCGTGTACGCTGGACGGCATGCCCCTCGACGGGCTCACGCTGATCGGCGCGAACCAGGAGCACGGCATCCTGGGGGCCACCGACGGCACGGTGGCGAGCGATCTTGTCGGGCGTTTTCCGGTGGGCACGAAGCTGCGCGTTCTGCCCAACCACGCGTGCGCGACGGGCGCGCAGTTTCCGGCGTACCAAGCGGTGCCGTCATGCGGCGCGGTGCAGACCTGGGCGCGCTTCCATGGCTGGTAATCGACCGGGCTGTCGACTGTGCAAAAGCAAAAAGCCCGCATTGCTGCGGGCTTTTGCCTGAATCCTGGTGCCCAGGAGAGGACTCGAACCTCCACGGAGTTACCCGCTAGTACCTGAA
>NZ_LWRX01000156.1:0-2090 GCF_001683835.1 Ralstonia sp. RL
GCGACGCCTGCAGGCCCTTCAGCTGCGAGTCGCTGGTCACGTCGCGGAAGACGTCGTCGCTGCGCAGCCGCTCCAGCAGCTTGCCGCTCCAGTCGTTCAGCTCTTCCGCGTGCACGCTCTGCAGGATGTACTGGTAGCGGCTCTTGGACACGCGCCCGCCCAGCTGCAGGTTCTGCACCGGCCGGAAGTACACGGCGATGCCGGGCACGGCGCGCACCTTCCTGCGCAGGCCTTCCAGCACCTGCGGCATCTTTTCGCGTTCGCCGCGCGGCTTGAGGTTGATGAACATGCGCCCGGTATTGGACGTGTTGAGGCCGCCGCCGATGGTGGAGGCGACGCTGCCGACGTTGGAGTCGGCGGCGATGAGGTCGGCCACCTGCGCCTGCTTGTCCGACAGCGCGGCAAACGAGATGTCTTCCGACGCCTCGGTGGTGACGCTGATCTGGCCGATGTCTTCCTCGGGGAAGAAGCCCTTCGGGATGGTCACGAACAGCCAGGCGGTGACGACGAAGGTGGCCAGCGCCACCATCAGGATGACGAAGCGGTGGCGCAGGCCCCAGTCGAGCGTGCGCGTGTAGCGGTCGAGCATGGCGTCGAACAGCCGCTCGAAGCCGCGGATGACGGCATGGTGCTTGTGCCCGTGATCGGCGCTCAGGTAGCGGCTGCACAGCATCGGCACCAGCGTCAGCGACACGATGGCCGACACCAGGATGGCGAGCGACACCACGACGGCGAATTCGTGGAACAACAGGCCGATCACGCCCGGCATGAAGAAGATCGGGATGAACACCGCCACCAGCGACACCGAGATCGACACGATGGTGAAGCCCATCTCCCTGGCGCCGACCAGCGCCGCCTTAAACGGTTTTACACCGTTTTCGACATGGCGCACGATGTTCTCCAGCACCACGATCGCGTCGTCCACCACCAGGCCGACCGCCAGCGTGATGCCGAGCAGGGACACGTTGTCCAGGCTGTAGCCGAGGCCGTACAGCAGCGCGACCGCGCCGACCAGCGACACCGGCAGCGACAGGGCCGGGATCAGCGTCGCCACCAGCTTGCGCAGGAACAGGAAGATCACCAGCACCACCAGCGCGACCGTGATGCCGAGCGTGATGTTCACGTCATGCATCGCCTCGCGGATCGATACCGAGCGGTCGTTCAACAGGTTGATCTGCACCGATTCCGGCAGCTGTGTCTTAAAGCGCGGCAGCATGCTGCGCACCGCGTCGACCACCGCCACCGTGTTGGCGTTCGGCTGGCGCTGGATTGCCAGCACGATCGAGCGCTCGCCGTTGAAGCGGCTGGCGGTCTTGACCGACTCGTAGCTGTCCTCCACCTGCGCGATTTCGCGCAGCCGGATCGGTACGTTATTGCGGCTGGCGACGATCAGCTCGGCGAATCCGGCTGCGTTCTTCAGCTGCGGATTGGCCTGGATGGTCAGCGTCTGCTGCGGGCCGTCGAGCGTGCCGACCGGCGTGTTGGCGTTGGCGGCGCGGATGCCCGCCGCCACCTCGTCGAGCGACAGGTTGCGCGACGCCAGCAGCGCCGGATTGACCTTCACCCGCACCGCGTAGCGCTTCTGGCCGTAGATGTTCACTTGCGCCACGCCGTTCAACGTCGACAGGCTGGGCGAGATCAGGTTTTCCGCGTAGTCGTTCAGCTCGGACAGGTCGAGCGAGGGCGAGGTCAGCGCCAGCAGCAGCACCGCCGCGTCGGCCGGATTGACCTTGCGGTAGGACGGCAGCTGCGTCATTTCGGCCGGCAGCGCGCGCTGCGCGCGCAGCAGCGCGGCCTGCACGTCGACCGCGGCCGCGTCGATGTCGCGCGCCGGATCGAATTCCAGCGTCAGCGAGGTGTTGCCCAGCGTGTTGACGGAGCTGATCACGTTCAGTCCGGCGATGGTGGCGAACTGCTTTTCCAGCGGCAGCGCCACCGACGACGCCATGGTCTCCGGACTGGCGCCGGGCAGGCTGGCGGTGACGCTGATGACCGGCGTGTTATAGCTGGGCAGCGCCGCCACCGGGATCTTCAGATAGGCCAGGATGCCGGCGACCACCACCGACGCGCACAGCAGCACGGTCATCACC
>NZ_LWRX01000064.1:0-907 GCF_001683835.1 Ralstonia sp. RL
GCCGGCCTGCTTTTTCAGGTCGTCGACGACATCCTCGACTGCACGGCCAGCACCGCCACGCTGGGCAAGACAGCCGGCAAGGACGAAGCCGCCGACAAACCGACCTATGTCGCCCTGCTCGGCCTCGAACGGGCCCGCACCTACGCCGACGAGCTGCGCGCCGAAGCGCGCGACGCGCTGGCCATCTTCGGCGATCAGGCCAGCCGGCTCAACCAGCTGGCCGATTTCATCTGCCACCGTCAATTCTGAACGGAAGCCATGAGCGCAGTTTCCCATTCCGCACTGCTTGACAGCATCAACAGCCCGGCCGACCTGCGCCGGCTGGATCGCAAGCAGCTACCGCAACTCGCCAGCGAGTTGCGTGCCTTCCTGATCGAATCGGTATCGCAGACCGGTGGCCACCTCTCTTCCAACCTCGGCACTGTCGAACTGACCATCGCCCTGCACACCGTCTTCAACACGCCGGACGACCGCCTGGTCTGGGATGTCGGACACCAGTGCTACCCGCACAAGGTGCTGACCGGCCGCCGCGCCGGCATGGACAGGCTGCGCATGCGGGGCGGCGTCGCCGGCTTTCCGAAGCGTTGCGAAAGCCCCTACGACACGTTTGGTGTCGGCCATTCCTCGACATCGATCTCCGCCGCGCTGGGCATGGCCCTGGCCGCCAAGCAGAAAGGCGAAACCCGGCAGGTGGTCGCCATCATCGGTGACGGCGCGATGTCGGCCGGCATGGCCTTCGAGGCCTTGAACAACGCCGGCGTCGCCGACGCCGACATGCTGGTCATCCTCAACGACAACGAGATGTCGATCTCGCCGCCGGTCGGCGCGTTGAACAACATCCTGACCCGCCTGACTTCCAGCAAGACCTACAACGTGGCCCGCTCCGCCGGCCGCCACATGCTCGGCT
>NZ_LWRX01000136.1:0-3005 GCF_001683835.1 Ralstonia sp. RL
CGCCGACCCAGGCGGCGTCCGCCGGCGGCACGCGAAACGACAGGCGCGAGTCGGCGGTGCGCGCGCCGACCGCCGCCACCAGGTCGAGCTGGCGCTGCACTTCATGCCGCACGTATTCCTGCGGCTCCGGATCGCGCACCCAGTGCGTCAGCAGCCGATACGGATTCTCGTGGCAGTGCGCCAGCCGCAGCGGGATGCGCGCCAGGTGGCACAGCATCGCCGCCGGCAGCGGATTCTGGCTGTAGACGGTGAAGATGACGGCGGCATCGAAGCGGCGCCGCCGCAGCTGGCGGATCATCGCCATGTCGTGCCGCACGTCGTGCGCGGCGCTGCTTTTCAGCCAGGGTGCGGCATAGGCGATGGCGTCGTCGAGTTCGGGGATGAAGGGAGCGGCTTGCGCGCCGCCGGGCGAGGTCAGCAGGGTGAGGCGGCTGTGGGGCAGCGATTGCTTCAGCGCGCGCAGCGCCGGCGTCGTCATCAGCACGTCGCCCAGGTAGTCGAGCCGGACGCACAGGATGTTCCTGGCCTGCTGCCAGGCGGGTTCGCTCATGGGCTGAGCGCGTCGCTGCTGCGCGCGCCGTGGATGGGGGCGGCCGGCATGACCGGTGCGCTGTCCGCGCCGGGCCGCCCGTCCAGTTCCGCGATCATGGCGGCGGCGGCGTACAGGTCGGGCGCAGTGAGGTGCGGCGTGCGCAGCGCCGAGGTCTTCCACTCGGTTTCGTTGCCGTTGTCGATCAGGACGGTGCGGCAGCCGGCGCGGCGGCCGGCCTCGACGTCGTGGAGGATGTCGCCGATCATCCAGGATTGGGCGAGGTCGATGCCGTGCGCGTAGGCGGCGCGAAACAGCATGCCCGGCATCGGCTTGCGGCAGGTGCAGGGAATCGCATAGCGGGCCACCGTGCCGTCGATGGCGTGCGGGCAGTAGTAGAAGCCGTCGAGCGTGACGCCGTACTGGGCGAGCAGCTCCTGCAGGCGCTGCTCGACCTGGACCAGCGCCGCTTCGGTGAACAGGCCGTGCGCGACGCCGGACTGGTTGGTGACGACGTACAGGGCGTAGCCGAGCTGCTTGAACAGCTGCAGGCCGGGGCCGGCGTGCCAGGTGAGCTGCAGCAGGCCGGGGTTGACGTTGTAGGGGACGTTTTCGACCAGGGTGCCGTCCTTGTCTAGGAAGATTGCGCGCATAGGTGGTTTTCTCGTTTTATCGCTGGCCTGTTCTTTTTCTTCGGTGATGCGATGCTGTCGGTTCTCCGTGGAGGCTTGCCGGGGGCGGCCCGGCAGCCGCTCACTTTTCTTGTCTCGCCAAGAAAAGTAAGCAAAAGAAGGGGGCCGCCGAGGTGCGACCGCGGTGAGCTGCCCCTGCGGGGTCCCCGGAAAATTGGACGCCGAAGCGGGAAGCGCGACAAACTCGCCCTGCGGGCTCAGACAAGTCGCGCTTCTAACTCCGCTTCGGCGTCCCATTTTCCGGCAGCTCACAGCGGAAAATGCAAATACAAAGAGCCTGATCAGGCCCTCTCCCGCAGGCGGGAGAGGGAAGCGGCTACGACTGATCACTGCCGCGTGTTCACTTCAATCACGGCCACGACGTCTCCTGCATCGGCAGCACCATGATCTCCGGGATCACCGTCTGCTCCGGCAGCATCAGGACCGATTTCACCGCGCGCGCGACGTTGGCCGGGTCTTGCAGCGTCGCGACGTCGATGTCGGGGAAGCGGTCGAGCAGGAAGGGGGTGCGCATGCCGCCGGCGACGACGGCGGTGACCTTGATGTTGTGCGGCCGCAGTTCGGCGTGCAGCGCATGCGACAGGCCCAACAGGCCCCACTTGCTGGCATGGTAGGCGCTGGCGTTCGGCCAGGCGCGCTTGGCGGCGGTGGAGGCGATGTTGACGATCTGGCCGGCGCGCTGCTTCTTCATGTGCTGCGCGGCGAATTTCGACAGCAGGAAGGGGCCGTACAGGTTGGTGCGCACCACGCGGTCCCAGTCGGCGTAGTCGAGTTCCTCGATCGGCAGGGTGACGTCGGTGCCGGCATTGTTGATCAGGATATCGAGCTTGCCGAAACGGTCGATCGTCTCGCCGATGGCGCGTTCGGCGGCGACCGGATCGCCGACGTTGAAGCCGATCGCATGGGTCTTGCCGGACGACGGCTCCAGCAGCGAGGCGACGGTCTGCGCCTTGTCCAGGTTGAGGTCGCCGACCACCACGTCGGCGCCGCAGGCAGCCAGCATGTGGCACAGCGCGGCGCCCAGGCCGCTGGCGCCGCCGGTGACCAGCGCGCTCTTGCCGGCCAGGTCGGCCGCTTCGGCCGGGTTGGGGGCATAGCTCGATACTTTAACGATGCTCAAGTGGGCCTCCTCCAAATCCAAAAGATGAACAAAGAATCTGCTGACTGCCGGCGCGCGCCTTCACGCGCCTTCACGTTTAATCTTCACGTTTAGCCTTCACTTAGCCTTCACGTTCAATGCTTCAGCTGCGCAGCCCGACTTCGGCCGCCGCGCTGCGGGTGCCGGTGGCGTAGCTCGGCGCCGGCTGCGTCACGCTTTCGTAGACTGCGGCGATCAGCGCGGCGACATTGCGCCAGGTGAACTGCTGATAGGCGCGCCGCATGCCGGCCCAGCCCAGCCGCTGCGCCACATGCGGATGGCGCTGCAGCCACAGCAGGCGTTCGGCCAGCGCGGCCGGATCGTTGGGCGGCACCAGGTAGCCGGTCTCGCCGTCGACCACGGTGGTCTTGATGCCGCCGACGGCGGTGCCGATGACCGGCGTGCCACAGGCCATCGCTTCCACCGGGGTGATGCCGAACGGTTCGTACCACGGGGTGGTGACGAACACGTTGGCCGCGCTGTAGTAGTAGCGCAGCTGGCCGCGCCGGCGCTGTCCGGTGAAGGTCACGGCGTCGGCGATGCCGAGTTCTTCGGTCAGCCGCATCAGCCGCCCCAGCTCCGGGGTGGCGGTCGGATCGGGCAGTTCGGAATTGCCGCCCACCACCAGCAGGCGCACCGGCACGTC
>NZ_LWRX01000207.1:0-69009 GCF_001683835.1 Ralstonia sp. RL
CGCGTCTTGGCCGGGTCGGCGCAGCGGTCGAGGATCGCGTCGATGGCGCGCCGCTGGTGCTGGCGCAGTACCGACTTGCGTGTCTCACCGTCCTGCACGTAGAACAGAATCCAGTGCTGCAGGGTGCGCAGGAAGTCGGTCGGCTCGAAGAAGGCTTGCACCGCAAAGCGATAGGTTTCCTCCGGCGCCTGCTTCCAGCGCGCCATGTCGCGCCGGTTGGCGTTCCAGGTCACGCCGTACCAGTAGTCGAGCAGGTGCGTCACGTTGAACAGCTGGGTCGTAGCCAGCAGCTCCGGCGTTTCCAACTCATAGCGGCGCAGTTGCTTGATCGCGCGCTCGATGGCGTCGCCGTCCTTCGGGTTCTTGTGCTCGACGATCACCACCGGCACACCATTGACGACGAACATCACGTCGGCCCGGTTGCCCTTGCGCGCGGGTGGCTTGATCTTCCACTCCCACGTCACATGGAACACGTTCTCCGCCACGTGCTCGAAGTCGATCACCGTCACCGGTCGATGGCGTTTCTCGGCTTCGTCGTACCACTGGCGTTCGCCGCGCAGCCAGGCCAGCAGCTCGCGGTTGCCCTCGATGGTGGCCGGCAGTGCATCCAAAGTCTCCACCACGGAGCGCACCGCGTCGGCAGACATCCAGGGGTTGAAGGCGGCGAGCTTGGCTTCCAGCACGTCGCGGAAGAAGGTGCCCGCCTCGCCGCCGCGCTTGGCGCGTGCGTCCTCCGGCGTGATCGGCGTCCAGCCGATCTCCACCGCGTGCTTCACCATCGGGAACTGCACCGTGCCGGCTTCGCTGATCTTGAGGGTGCTCATGCCCTGGCCTCCTCGGGTTGCGTCGAGGCCGGAGACAGCGCCGAAAGATCGAGGTCTGCGACACGGATCTCGCCGGTCATCAGCTTGTGCAGTAGGGACTGGAACAGTTCTTCCAGCACCTTGCGCTTTTGGCGGTGCAGATCGATCTTGCGGTCGATGGCGTCGAGGATGGCGACAATTTCGGCGGCTTCGTCAGGATCTGTTGGGCATGCGACCTTGAAGGTTTCGACATCGTTGAGGTTGAGCGTCATCGTGCCGTGCGCTGACGGGACGATTTGACTGAGCAACCTGT
Source organism: Ralstonia sp. RL (assembly GCF_001683835.1). Taxonomy (NCBI): domain Bacteria; kingdom Pseudomonadati; phylum Pseudomonadota; class Betaproteobacteria; order Burkholderiales; family Burkholderiaceae; genus Ralstonia; species Ralstonia sp. RL. Next base: position 1,117 of record NZ_LWRX01000207.1, read on the forward strand.
CCTTGCCCGCGTAAATGGCAGATCGCAAGAACTGACCCGAATATTCGCCGCGCGAGACTAGTGCCTTCACATCTTGGTTGAATGCCATCGGACGATTGATGACTGCCACGGGCAAGTCTTTCGCCAAACCCATGCCACGCACCAGCAGCAGCACCGCGCCCGCTGGCGCAAGGCGGCTTGCCGCTTCTACGCCTGCCTGAGAAATGTGGTCAATGGCGTCGTCGAGCGCAGGGAGCTTCAAGTCCTTGCCCGACACCCATGGCACATCACCGTTCCAGTATTCAGCAATGGATTTGCGCGGCGTGCCGCCACTCCAGATTTCGCAGAGGTCGAGGATAGTGCGCGGCTTCCAACTCTCCGGCACCGGCCCGATCTCGGTCTCCTTCTGCGGCTCGCCGCGCAGGCCGCGCGTGAACAGCTCGTGCATGGCAGCGCGTTTGAGTTCTTGGAGGTTGTCGAGCAGTGCCGTCTGTTGCTGCAGTGCCGATTCCGCTTTGCGCAGAACACTGGCAATCACCTTCTGCTCTGTTAGATCGAGCGGATAGGCCAACTCCTTTTCTTTCAGGATGGTGAAATGGCGGTTATAGCCGCGTGCAGGTAGGTCGATGGCACGGCAGGCGTAGAAAAAGAAGAGCGGATCAATGCCGTCCTTCGGTCGCAGCAGTTGTGTCCCATCCGCGCCACGTGCAAAAGGGCGCTCCAAGAATTTGAAAGCGCGCGTGTGATCGCCGAAAACGATCAGCGGCAGCGGTGCGTCAATGACGGTGCTTTCGTCATCCGTCCAGCCCGCGATTTGTTCCTGCCCTTGGTCAATGACTGGGAAGCTGCCCAACGGCTTGTAGTCGCGCGCCTGAACCTTGCGCTTGCCTGCTGCTGGAACGAGAACAAGACAATCGGCAACAGGTGCGCTGGCCCATGCTTCGTTCATTGCTCACCCTCCGTCTTCGACAATGGGCGCAGTAGCTTCAGCAAATCAGCCGTTAAGTTGAGGTCTTGCGCGTTAAGTTGTTCGAGTTGCTGAATCAGTGCCGGAATCGATCCGACCTCCGCGCTGCCGTTCTGTCCCACCCACCGACCCGGACTCAGGTTGTAGTCCGCCTCGCGTGCCTGCTCGGTGGTGATGACGGCAAGCTCGCCTTCCACCGGCTCGCCTTTGAGGTACATCGCGGCGAGCGGCCGGATGTCTTCCTCGGGCAGGTAGTTCTTCGGCTTGCCCTTTTGGAAGTGGCGGCTGGCATTGAGCAGGACGATCCTGCCTTTGCGCGCAGCGGGCTTGCGGCGGTGGAGCACCACGATCACGCCCGCCGCCGTGGTGTTGTAGAAGAGGTTTTCCGGCAGCAGGACCACGCCGTCGATCAGATCCTGATCGACGAACCACTTGCGGATGTTGCGTTCCTTGTCCTCGTTCTTGGAGCCGGAGCCGCGCGTGACGCTGCCTGTGTCGAGCACCACGGCGGCGCGGCCGTGGTCATCCAGACAGGCCAGGGTGTGCTGCAGCCACGCCCAATCCCCCTTGCCGCTGGTGATGCCGCCCGCCGTGCGGAAGCGGTCGAACGGATCGTTGGCGAAGAGGTCCGCCGCGAATGGCTGGTTCCACATCGGGTTGGCCACCACGATGTCGTGGCCGCGAATCTTGCCGCTGGCCTCGCGGAATTTGGGGTTGATCATGGTGTCGCCGCGCGCCAGCTCCACCTCCATGTCGTGGATGATGGCGTTCATCTGTGCCACGGCGTAGCTCTCGGCCTGCAGCTCCTGGCCGGAGAGCTTGAGCGGCACGCGGCTGGTGGGGTCGAGTTCGCGGGCGACGAGCTGGAGCTTGATCAGCAGCCCCGCCGAGCCACAGGCGTAGTCGTGGCAGGTCTCACCGGGCTTGGGCCGCAGGATGTGCGCCATCAAGAAGCCGACCTCGGTCGGCGTGAAGAACTCGCCTGCGCTCTGGCCCGAGCCTTCGGCGAACTTGCGCAGCAGGTATTCGTAGGCGCGGCCGAGGAAATCGGGCTGCACATCGGCGAGGCCGAGGCGGTAGCGCGGGTCGGAGAAGGTCTCGACCACGCCGCGCAGCTTGGCCGGGTTGATGTCGCGCTCGCCATTGCGCTCGGCGGCGAAGTCCACCACGTCGATCACGCCGGAGAGCGTCGGGTTCTGCTTGACCACGGCGCGCACGGCGCGGGTCAAGTGCTCGCCGATGTCCCGGGGCGCGGTCGGGCGGCCACGGTCATCGAGTGGCCAATCGAAAGACTCGCGCCCGCTGATCACCGCCCAACGGGCTTCCGGGGGAAGGTAGAAGCGCAGCAGCGAGTGGTCCGACTCGGCGATCTCCAGCGCAGTGGCACGGTCGCCGTATTCCTCGGCCAGACGCTCGATCTCGTCGTCGAAGACGTCGGACAGGCGCTTCAGGAAGAGCAGCGGCAGCAGGTAATCCTTGAACTTGGCCGCGTCCTTCTCGCCCCGGATCGAGCAGGCGGCGTCCCACAGCATCTGCTCCATCGGCTTGGTGGTGGGCGCAGCCGCCGCCCGCCCGCTGCGACGCCGGGTCACCTGAGCAGCCGCTTCGGCAGGCGGGAGGCTTTCGGCTCCCTCGACCCCGGCCTCTCGCGCCAGCGCGAGGATGGTCTCCTGCGCGGCACGCTGGGGCTTGTTGCCGCCACCTTCCCATCGGTTCACCGTGGCAAAGGAGACGCCCAGGCGCTCAGCGAGCTGCTCCTGAGTCAGATTGAGGGCCGCGCGGGTGGCGCGGAGTATCGCCGGAAAATCGTTTTGTTTTGTCATGTGTGCTATGTTTGTTATATTCTACTTGCTTGTCAAGCAGAATTTGGCGATGGGCGCCCCACCGCCTCCGGAATAGGAGAGCAGGCATGAGCGGGAACTGATGGGACACGGCTGGCGTGCCGCACAAGGGGTGGACTTGCGCTGACGATCCAACGGCCCCGCCCAGTCCTGGCGGGTGGGGCTGTCTTGACGCCGGCTCCATTTTGTGACCCAATATAGGGGAACAATTCGAGTGGCCGCCATGCAGACCTTCACCATCCGCGAACTGCGCGAACGCTCCGGCGACCTCAGCCGCGAGGCCGAGGAAGGCCGGCTCGCGCTCGTCACCCGCCACGGTCAGCCGCTGTTCGTCAGCGTTCCCTTCACCGATGAGCTGCTGGAAGCGGGGGTCCATACGGCATTGGCCGTCAACCTGTTCAAGTGCGGGGAGATCACCTCCGCGCGCGCGGCCAAGCTGGCACGGATGAGCCTGCCGCAGTTTCTGGCGCATCTCAGCGCGCAGGGCATCCCGGTGGTCGATCACGAACCGGCTGAACTGGAGCAGGAACTCGCCGCCTTTGATGCGGCGCGATGAGTCGGCCCGTCGTCGTCTCCGATGCCGGGCCGCTGATCGCGCTGGCCGGTTGCGGGCATCTGGAGCTGCTCGTCGCCGTGTTCGATGCCGTCCATGTGCCGCAGGTGGTGCTGGCTGAAACCACGGCAGATCGTTCGCGCCCGGGTGCGGCCGACATCGCTGCCTTCGTAGAGGCCCACGTACAGGTGCATCCCGACCGCGATGACCCCGTCTACGCCACCGCCGTCAGCCATCTCGACGAAGGTGAAGCGCAGGCCCTGAGCCTGGCGCACGCGCTGGGCTGCGGCGTGCTGATGGACGAGCGTCGTGGCCGTCAGACCGCGATCCGCCAAGGCGTGCCCCTGTTCGGCGTGCTGGGCGTACTGCTGCAAGCCAAGCGCATCGGCAAGCTCGAACGCATCGCTCCCGCGCTGGATCGGATGCAGGCCAACGGCTATCGCGTTTCGCAGGCTCTCATCGAGGCGGCCTTGAGGCTCGCGGACGAGGCCCCCTGACTTGCGATGATGAGCCGCCACATTCACCGTACCAGACGCGGAGAATGATTTGCCTTTGCGGCGAATGAGGTGTTTAATCTCCGCATGGATAGCGGAGAAAAACTCTACATCTGGCAGGCCGACGACTGGCCGAAATGGCGCTACGACCTGTCGGCGCTCACTGGACTGTTGACCGAGGTCAGCCGCGCCCAAGGCGTGCTGCTGGGCCGTCTGGCCGACGTGGGCATGGCGCTGCGCAATCAGGCCAGCCTCGCGGCGCTGACCGAGGACGTGGTCAAGACCAGCGAAATCGAAGGCGAAGTGCTGAACGTCGAATCGGTGCGTTCGTCGATTGCTCGCCGTCTGGGCGTGGACATTGGCGCGGTCGCCCCGGTGGATCGGCACGTCGAAGGCGTCGTGGAGATGGTGCTCGACGCCACTTCGCGCAGCGCCGAACTACTGACCGCCGAGCGCCTGTTCGGCTGGCACGCGGCCTTGTTCCCGACCGGGTACTCGGGCATGAATAGGCTCACCGTGGGCCAGTGGCGTGACGATGCCGCCGGACCGATGCAGGTGGTTTCCGGTCCGGTGGGGCGGCGCAAGGTTCACTTCCAGGCACCGCCCGCCGACGCGCTGCCCAGCGAGACGGCGCGGTTTTTGGCATGGGCCAACGAGGAAACGGGCGAGCCCGCACTCATCAAGGCCGGGCTGGCACATCTGTGGTTCGTGACGCTGCACCCCTTCGACGACGGCAACGGCCGCATCGCCCGCGCAGTGGGCGATCTGTTCCTGGCCCGCGCCGACGGCAGCTCGCAACGCTTCTATAGCTTGTCGGCGCAAATCCAGCGCGAGCGCAAGGACTACTACGACGTACTGGAGCGCACGCAGAAGGGCACGCTCGACGCCACCGGCTGGTTGTCGTGGTTCCTCGGCACGCTCGGGCGCGCGGTCGCCAGCGCGCAGTCCACGCTGGACGCCGTGCTGGTCAAGGCGCGCTTCTGGCAACGCTGGGCGGGCCTGTCGTTGAACGAGCGGCAAGTGAAACTGCTCAACCGCCTGCTCGACGGCTTCGAGGGCAAGCTCACGAGCAGCAAGTGGGCCGCCATCGCCAAGTGCTCGCCCGACACCGCGCTGCGCGACATCACGCAGTTGCTGGAACTTGGCATCCTGAAAAAATCGCCCGGCGGCGGGCGCAGCACCGGCTACGAGTTGGCGGATCGGTAGCCGGGGCCAGAAACGGCATTCAAGCCGGCAGCGATGCCAAGGCCTGCTGCAACGATCTGTAGTGGTCGCCCGGGGCCGCCTGCACGTCGATGCCCAGGTTCTTGGCGTTCTGCGACCAACGCTGCGCCCACGCCAAGACCTCGTCGCGATCGAAACGGATGAGCTTCTGGACCCGACGATAGGGAATGCCCAACGCGTCGCGTGTCTGCTTTTGCGTGAAGATGTACAGGGGCAGCCCGGTGATGTACGAAATTTCGCGTGGGCCCATGTAACTCGAGCCATTTGGGAGGACGACGTCGGCGGCGCTCTCCCAGGTCGATGCCCGCAACGCCTCGGACTCGAAATCGAGGATTTCGTCGATGGGGTACACGACCCGCTTGGACATTTTCATGAATCGGGGGCCGCGCCCCTCGCTACGCCAGCGTTGCAGGGTCTTGGGGCTGATGTTCCAGCGCGAGGCCAGCTCGTTTTCGTTCATCATCATCTTCTGCATGGTTGACTCCGGTTCTGGTTGAAGGCAACGCATTCAGGCGTGACGTCGGCCACGAAGCCAAGTCCTCGGCAGGGCCTCCGTGCAGTTTCAGCGCAATGAGAACATCAACGGGTTTTACATATGTCCCTGTTCATTCCGCCGATACCCACCGCCATGGGGACGTCTCGGCATCATTGAAGATAACGGGTTCACGGTTGCTGTAGAATCCACCACCAAGTTTTGCAAGGGAACGGACGCTTCGGCGTCCGTTTTCGTTTCTGGCGCTGTGCCAGATTTGTGCCACAGCGTGCCAACGTTGTCAGCGTAGGCGGCAACGTGATCCCGGCCCAGGTGCGCGTACCGGAGCACCATCTGGTAGCTGGCCCAGCCGCCGAGCTGCTGGAGCACCGGCAGGGGCGTACCGGCCTGAACGTGCCAGCTTGCCCAGGTATGCCGCAGGTCATGGAACCGCAAGCCATGCAGGCCGGCCCGCGCACAGGCCTTTTGCCATGCATGGTTGTAAATCCGCCCCACCGGGGCGCCCTTGTAGTTGAAGACGTAGCGCTTCTTCTCCTTTGCCTGCTCCGCCAGCACTGCCAGTGCGTCTTCATTGAGCGGCACAGAGATCACCTTCCCCGCCTTTGCCTGGTCGGCATGAATCCATGCCACTGCGCGGTCCATGTCGACTTGCGACCACTCCAGCAGCCGAACGTTGGATTCCCGCAACCCGGTCGCCAGCGCGAAACGCGCCATCTGCCGCAGGTGCGGTGGCAGCTCGGCGAGCAGGCGTTGCGCCTGCGGGCGCGTCAGCCAGGTAAGCCGAGCATTGCTCTCCGGCAGCTTGCGGATGGGAGGGACCGCATCGATCCAGCCCTCCGCGTGACAGTGATGCAGTACGACCGACAGCGCGGCCATGTGGCGATTCACCGTGGCGCCAGTCACGCCGTCCTGCAACTTCGCCTCGATGATGGCTTGGATGCGGTCGCGGCCGATGTCCCTGACACATTCCCCTTTCAATTGAGCGGTGAGCCAGCGCAAGCGCTGCTTGGTGGTCTCCAGCGACCGCAGGTGCTGGTTCTGTTTAAGCCAGTGCACAACTGCGGCCTCCCAAGTTACCGACGGCCGCTCGCCTAGCTTCTTTTGCCGCCAGTAATCGTTCGCAACCTTGGCGGCAAGCTCTTCCGCCGCCCGGCGGTCCGTGGTGCCAGTAGATTGTCTAATTCGCGTGCCGTCGATGCTGAGGTCGAACCACCAAGGACCGGCTTTTTGTCGTTTGTAGAACCGCATTTCTCTGTCTTTTCGTATCGCTGGCGAAGCCAATCTATCACATCAACATCCACCAAAACCCAGGCCCGGCCTACCTTCGCGGCCGGCAGACCCTGGTGCCGGATGCACTCAGAAACCGTCTCTGGCGTGGTGAATAGCCACGCTGCGGCCTCTTCCAAATTCATCGTCCTCACGGTCGCCCCCATCGATCGACAACTCGACACGGGGGGAGCACAGGCAGCGCAACCTGTGGATCCGTGGATGCATGCGACCACGGGCATAAGTCTTTGATCGAAAAGGATTTTTGTTCCACGGGTTTCCACAGGTTGGCTCTTTCCGACCCGTGGAATCCGTGGATGAAAAAATAGGCAGGTGTCGGAACCCGTGGAAAAACGCCCTCAACCCGTGGATGGCCTTGCGCGTGCTCTACCTGCCTTTCTCCCTGCTCTTTCTCCTTCTCTTTCAATGATTTAGAGAGAGAGAAAGAGAGAGGCGCAGGCCGGACGGTCAAAACGCGACCCGTGGAAAAACCACGGCAACCCGTGGAAAAGCGGGACCGACTTGTGGACGGGTTCGCTTGGGGAATCAATGACTTAGCGCGACGGAAGCCCGGTTTCCACGGGTTTTTTGCGCTGCCTGCCTTCCCCCAACGGCAAAGGTTGTGCGCCTCTCTCTCTTCTTGGGCCGCGCCGAAGGCGCCCGGCCGGCGCTTTCGTGAAGAGAGTGCAGGGGAAACGATCAGCGCGTCGACGCGGGGGTTCTGCGCCAGAGGTGTGTCAAGCGTGCGCAAGGGCGTCCTCCTTGATGGCGACCGACAGGCCGTAGCCGGCCAGGCGTGACAGTGAGATCGGCGTCAGGTGCGCGACGCGGCGGGTGAAGATGGTGCGCTCGACTTCCTTCTCGCCCGCCACGACGCCCGCGTTGTAGAGCTGCTTCTTGAAGACGCGATCGGACTTCACCGGCAGGCTGTTCCACTTCTCGCGCAGCGCGTTGCTGTGCGCGATGTGGTCCATGATGTGGCTGGTCCGCAGCAGGATGCAGTGCTCGCCCTCGACGGTGTCGAACGCGTGCGGGAACGAGTACTTGCCCGCGTCGACCTCCGACAGCGCGGTTTCCATGATCCAGACCCACGGCTCGCGGTCGGCGCTGGTCTCCGCGATGTGCGTGTTCATCTCGGTCAGCAGGTCGTTGATGAAGTTGCCGGCGCTGTGGTCGACGCCGGCGAACTCGGCCAGGTAGCGCCAGGCCGTCATGACCGCCGCGTAGTTGGTCAGCATGCGCTTGGCGCCTTCGTCCTGGCCCGAGGCGCGCGCCATGCGCGTGCAGTAGGCGTGGATCTTCCGGTACTCGGCCAGGACCACGGCCTTGTCGAGGCCCGCCAGGAATTGCAGCCACTGCTTGACGGGGAAGCGCGGCAGGTCATCGGGCATCATCGGCCCCTTCTTGCCTGTGAGCGTCGTGCGCACCAGCTTGCCGAGCAGGCTGCGCACGGGCACGTCCTCACCGGCCAGCATCACCGGCGCGCTGATGAGGTATTCCGTCATGTCCGTGCCGCGCTTGGTGACCGTGTACTGGTAGTTCTCCTGCAGCAGGCCCACGGCCTTGTCGATGATCTCCTGCCGGCGCGCAGACAGCTCTTCCCATCCGACCGGGTGGCTGGTGTGCGACACGCTGGTCAGCAGCCGGAACTCGGTCTGCAGGCTCTGGCCGGAGAACATCGTGAAGGCCAGGGCGCGCTCGAGGCGCTTGATGAGCGTCGACTTGCCAGCGCCCTTGTCGGCCTGCACGGTCATATGCGGCCAGAAGCCCAACAGCGCCTTCAGGTGGCCACCAAGCGCCCATACCAGCGGGATGGTGGCCGCGTTCTGCTTGAACGTCGCCTGAAACGCCTCCAGCACCGTGCGCGCGTCCTGTTTCGGCCCGCTCGGGAAGGTGAGGTTGTGGTACGGGCACTGCTTCTCCGGCTCGGTGAAATAGCAGTCCGGCCCCTCGTTGACGATGAGGCGGCCGTCGCGCCAGGCCAGGCCAACAAAGTTGGCCGCTTCACGCGCGCCGAGATCCGCCGTGCGCTCCAGGATGTTGACCATGCGCTTGAACGGCGCCGGCGCCCAGATCGGGCCGAACTTGCCCCACAGGTCGGTGTTGTGGAGCTGCTCGTCCATCATCACGCGGCGGATGAGCTTCGCGCCGTGGCGCGGCGCCTGCACGGACACCGCGAAATACACGGTCGGGGATTGGTCCGGGTCACCGGTCATGGTCGAGGTGGCGCTGGCCACCGACACGCGGCTGATGGAGGCGATACGGAAGCCGCAGAGGTCGGTGTACACCGGTGTCTCCACGTCGCTGTCGCCCTGGCGGTCCATCTTGGTGATGTAGCTGGTGAAGTCCGGCTTCACGCGGAAGCGCCAGTACTGGGCGTAGTCGTGCGCGGGCAGGTAGACGCGGGGCCGGCCCTTGCGGGTGTCATCGCCCGCCATGCCGGCGATGATCCACGGCTCGAACTTCTCCAGCGCCCGCGCGAGCTGCTCGGGGCCGCGCGCCTGCAGGTAGTCGTTCACATCGTTGATCGACGCGGCCGCTTTCTTGTCGTCGGTGAGCCCCGCCACCCACTCGCTCTGGTCGACCAGCATCGCGCTGATGTTCAACGCGGTCAGGCGCTCGTAGAGTGCCCAGGCGGCCTCCGGGCCCGGGCGTTGGCCGGCGCGCGGGTGGCCGTGCTCGAACGGGTCGTCATTGTCCATGCAGATGACGCACTGCTTGCCCTGCAGAAACGAGAAGTCGATGCCGTCGACGTTGGACAGGCCGCGCAGGGCGAACGCCGCCGCGCCGGGAATGTTGCAGGTGTCGATCGACAGTGCGTTGATGGCGGATTCCACCAGGAACACGCGGCGCGCCCGCGCCAGGCGCGCGGGGTCGGACGTCCAGCCGTAGCCGGTTTTCTCGCCCTGGCTCTGCGTTTTCACGTTGCCGTTCTGCGCCGGATCCAGATAGCGCATGTCGACGGCCACCACGTGGCCCGGGTTCAGCGACCTGACGATGAACGCTGCAGCGGGCCCGCCGTATCCGACTTCCCCCGGGGCGCGCTTCGGGCTGACCCAGGTGTTGAAGCCCAACGTACGCGCTCGGAAGGCGGCGTCGATGGCGGCGTCGGAGATGCCGCGGCCTTTCAGGTAGTCGCGCACCTGGTCGCGGTCCGCGTAGCAGCGATCGGCAATCAGCTCGACGAGGGTCTTGTCGCGGCTCTCCTGGCGGCCGACTGGCTTGTCAAACGGGATGGCGTAGGTTTCGTGCAGCCACTTCACCGCTTCGGATACGGTGCCGCCTCGCGCCAGGATGACCAGGTCGATGCAGGATCCGCCCTCGCCGGTGCTGTGGTCCTTCCAGCCCGTGCCGTGCGTCGGGTGGTTGACGAAGATCGACAGAGACGGGTTCTTGTCAGCGTGCAACGGCGAGTGATACAGCGCCTTGTCGCCGCCGGCGCCGCGCTTGATGCCCAGGCGCTCGGCCAGGTCGTGGAGATCGATGCGCTGCTTCAGTTCGTCAATGGTTGCCATGCTTGTACAGCCTCAAAGGATCTCCGGCACGGTTGGCTGAGCGGCGGCGCCGGCCACCCACTCACAGCCGTTCCAGTGCGCGAAGCGGCCGAGCTGCCGCACGTAGTAGTCGCTGCCCTGGATGTTCCAGACAGGAACCGGCACGCCGCGCAGCCAGCGCAGGACGATCTCGCGGCCGATGTGCTCAACGAGCGCGCCGGCGTCGTGGTCCCCATGCTTGACGGGCTGGTGCTGCGCAAGGTGCCAAAGAGCGGCCAGGTACTCGTCGCTGACGTTAGGCAGACGGTCGGTGTCGATCTCAAAAACAAAGGCTTTCTTCATGGTGGTAGCTCGATGAAGGTCAGTCGTCCCGTTCGCCGGCGGCGCGGCGCTTCAGGTCCACGGTGGGAGGGCAAGCGCGGCGGCGCAGGCGGGGTGCCAGCGCCGCAGCTGCGGCGACGACAGCCGCACGCAGCATTGGCGGCATGGCGTCGTACGGGGTGGTCAGGTGAAGGAAGCGGTGGGTCCAGCGCACGTCCGCTTCTGTGATGGCGGGCCTAGCCATGGCTGCGCCTCCGCGAGGCAAAGCCTTGCCACACGCCGTGGCCGTAGCACACGGTGAAGAAGATGGACGCGGTGAACATGCCGGCCTCACCGGTGACGTGGGTGAGGTACAGCCACGCGGGCTGGCCGAGCAGGCCCACCAGCGCGCCCCACCGCTGCGTGCGCGGGCTGTAGTTGAGCAGCGCGACGGACGCCAGCGCCGTCAGCAGCATCCACAGATTGACGAGCGCGAGCATCATGCGCCCCCCACGCAGTAGCGATACGCCAGGACGCCGGTCACGCAGAGGCCGCCCGCGATGCACAGCGCTGCGATCCACAGCAGCGCACCGACGAGGCGGTCGCCCGCCGCCGTGTCGGCGCCGCCAGCGGAAGTGGAATCGTTCCTGATGCGCCAGGCGAACCACAGCCCGACCGTCACGGCCTGGATGGCGAAGGTGGCAAACATGGCCACAAGCTGGAGAGCGGTCATGCGGTCCTCCCAATCAGGCGGGCGGATCCGCTGGACGCGGGCATGCCCACTGCCTCGAGGGTGCCCATCACAAACATGAGCGCGTCGGTGCTGGAGGCAGCGATGGTGTGGAACGACAGGCGCCGGCCGCCGGCGGCAATGCGTACGAGGAAGGCTTTCATGGCACCCCCTCAGGCCACGCCGGGCAACGTCTGCTGGCTGACGATTGGCGCCAGCTTGGTCAACGGCTGCGTGCTCATGCCGAGCAACCGCGAGACATGCAGCAGGTTGGCGTGCAACTCCTGCGCAATCGGCAACGACGTAGCTGCGCCCAACTCGCGCACCAGCGCACCGCGATAACGCAGTGCGGCCAGATGCTGCGGCACCGTGAGCGCTGCCACCTTTCGCGGCACCTGCCGCCCCTCCAGCACGTCGAGCACCCAACGGCGGAAGGCCTTGGCGCGCTCCGTGCGGGCCAGCATGCCGAGGAGGTAGCAGCCGCGCGGGCTGAAGATGCGCACCGGCTGGCGGCCGCCGGCGGTGTCGAGCTCCACCACCTGTGTCATCTCGTCGGTGAACTCGTCGGCGTTGCGATCGAACAGATTCTTGATGTTCTGCGCCGGGTTTTCGTAACCCAAGGCATATCCGATTTGGATACCCCTTAGCCACGGCACGTTGCGCACGTCGACAACATCAAACTCGACGTGCTCGAACACCAGAACAGCGGTTTCGGGAAGGCTCTGCATGACAACTCTCCTGAAAGAAGGCCGCGCATTGCGGCGTTTTTTTGGGCAAAAGAAGCCCCCCGCGCCTTAAAAGGCGCGAAAGCAGACGCGAGGGGCAGGGGGAAGGGCTAGGCCGTCAGCCGGTCAGCAGGTCCAGCTGACGCGGATTGGACGGAAGCAGGCGCGTGCGGCCGACGGGCAAATAGGCCTTGGGGTTCGGCCGCATGCTCGGCGCGATCGTCCGCACTGCAGAAAGGATGACCACGCAGGTGTAGGCGCATTCCACGTCGGGGCATTGCACGTACAGCTCGCGGGAGAGCAGGGTGACCTCGCGGCTGGTGCGGATGTGCATACGCGAGCCGCAGTGCGGGCATTTGATTTTCATTCCAGGGTTCTCCCGCATTCGCCCAGGCCTTGCCGGGCGCATTCACACGACATGCCGACTTCGCCGAGGGTGGCGACGGCGTCCAGATACTTGCAGGTGACCAGGATGTAGCCCACCGAGCGGACAAGGATGTCGATCTTGTCGATGGTGACCCCTTGGTCGCCGTTGAGGAAACGGCTCATGGCCGAGTTGTCCCAGCCGATGGCCTGTGCGACCTCCTGGCGTTTCGGCCCCGAGAGAGCCCGGCGGAGGGCGTGTTCGATCAACTGAGGCGGACGCATCTCGCTCAATCCTCCGCAATCGAAGTTGTGTGACGTTGTGCAGCACTGTGACTACGCTGCGGCTCATATGCCATGGCTCGCACGATGAGCACGCGAGCCATGTTCGAGTCAGTGCGGCCTTCGTCCTGCGCGCGGGCCTTCAGGGCTGCCAGCTCTGCGGGTTTCAGGCTCACCAGCACACGGGAGCGGGCGCCATTCGGGCAGCGCTCACGTGGGGCGTTGGCTGTGGTCATGGTGATATGCTTTGTGAGTCAACTGGATACACAGGCATTATCTGCACAATTGTGCAGGTTTGCAAGGAAAAACTGCATGAATGTGCATTATGGCGGCCGCCTCGCGGAGGAGCGTGTTCGTCTTGGGCTCTCTCAGAACGAGATGGCACAGAAAGGGGGGGTGTCCGCTCGGACATACGCCTACTACGAGTCGGGCGAACGCGAGCCGAGCGTCGGCAGCCTGAACGCATGGCATTCCATCGGTGCTGACGTTCTGTACATCGTGAACGGACAGCATTCCGCTAACGGCCTTTCCCCCGATGAACAAGCGCTTCTCGCCGCGTATCGTGCACTCGATGCACGAGGGAAAGTCGCCGCCATCGGGGCGGTCATGGGGTTGTCTCAACCGACCCAGAACGCCTCAGTGCACATCGGAGGCAAGGTCGGGAGTTTCATCGGTGGCGACCACACCGGCCCCGTCACGGTCGACATGAGCAAGGGCCGTAAGAAGCGGTCCTGATGGAGAGCCGCAGCCGCTGGGGAGCCGGCATGCGGCCTTTTCTATCAACCCGCGGGTGGGGCTCGATAGAGGGAGTGAGAATGAAGTGGATCGCGCGGGCGCTTAGCGCGCTGGTGGCGCGTGCACGCGCAGAATTTGAACGGTTGATCGAAGTTCCAGGAGATGTGCGCCAAGCTGCCGCGCGTGAGAAGCGTCAGAAGCAGGCAAACGGCGCGAAGCATCAAAAGCCGCCCAAAACGCGCCTTCCAAAACAACTCGACAACTCGTTGATCAAGGAGCGCCTCTGTGCCGAACGTGAGGCCCGGCAGTCAGGTCATTCAAATGCCGGTCCGCGCCCCGACGGCTTTGTCAGCAACTTCGACGCATCTAAACCGCTACCCAATCGCACCGATTGGCACACCTCTACGTACCACTCCCACGGTACCGTGGCAGTGAGTTCATTCCCGCCCAGCCAATCGGAGTCGATTGCGCTACCGGATACCGTCCAGTTTCGATATCGAACTCCGGAAGGCGAAGAGGCCACGCGGACGGTAGTGGTCTACAAAACCTACTACGTCGGCGTGCACGCTTTTCTCGAGGGCCGAGACAACGCGCGGAGGGAGACCAGGACTTTCCGCCTGGACCGGATTCTCGCTGGGATCACCCGCACGGAAACAGGGGAGATCAAGTCCGCTTACGACTGGTTTCATGCCACCAGCCCCGAGTACCGGTCTCTCGGGCCAGCAGGCTTGACGTCAGAGAAGAAGGCGGGCAAGCCAAGTAACTGGCAACCCGCAGTGTTTTTTGCCGGCTTTCACCCTGCCCGAAGGCAGCAGTTGGAAGATCGGGCGATCGCTGCAGGGTGGGATGTTCGGTGGAGGCTCAGCCGCAGCGTCGACTATGTCGTAAGAGGCCCCAAGGCGGGACACAAGCAAATTGCTCAAGCGGAGTCTCTGCGCCTGCAAGTCATCGACGAACATTCATTCAACCTGCTCATATAGTCACTGCCTCAGCACTGAGAGATAGCGGGCCAGCCGCCACAAAACACTCACGGCGGGCTTTTAAATTGGGGAGCGATCTTGCAGGAGGTTTCAGTGCCCCGCCACAGGGCAAACAACAAAGAGAACTTCAGCAATGCAACACAGAAGTACAGCAGTCCAGGGGGATGCTGGTCAGGTAGTCGCGGGTAACGCCACGCACGATGGCGCCACGGCCAACAACCAGCTCAGCAACGTCATCACGATCAACCACGGCCAGCCGGAGTTGCCGGTGGCGCCGCTCAAGATCACCGATCTGCAGCGCAGGCAGATCTCTAGCAAGGTGGACGAGGTCATGGCCGCGACGGGCGAAACAAAGCTCGACGTTTACCGCGAAGTGCTGACGGAGTTCGGCATCGAAGAGATCCGGCAGCTTCCGCGCGACCAGTACAAGCCCGTCATGGCCATGCTGGACCGGTGGGTAGCGGAAGCTCGGGGCGAGTCCGTCAACGATGGTGCCCAGAAACCTGCGGAGCAAGTTATGTCCCCCAACACTCCATGCGTCGCCTGCTCGGCCGTCTCGCAGCAGCTCGCGCGCACGCGCCGTGCGCTCTCGATCGTTGGCGCTATTGCGCTGGCCGCTGTCGGCATGGCCGGCTATGCAGCGTTGACCCCCGCGCCGGCCGTCGATGCCGCGTCGGCGGCAAGCGGCGCGGGTGGCGTTTGCCATCACGATGGAAAAGCGTATTCGCTCGGCAGTGTTACACGCATGAGCGACAACGTGGTCTACCGGTGCGCGGCCGCTGACGGTGGCACCAACGCGGTGTGGGAGTCGACCCGCGAGGCCGGCAAGCGGCGGTCATAGCCAATGAGAAAGGCCAGCGCATAGCTGGCCTCTGTCGATACTTCCGACTCTGCTCGCGGGCATGCTCAGTGCAGGTATCGAGCAATGCAAAACATAGCGCTCACCAGCACGATGAAGACAGCGATCATGGACGCCATCAATACTTTGGCCTGCTTGCGGAAGGCGTCACGGACGAAGTTGTCTTCCATTTCTCAGTGGCTCTCCATTGCTTGGGTCATTGAAGGTGAACCTGCTACCGGCCACAGCATTTGCAGGTTGGCACGACTTGATATCGGCCGGTTGCCAGTTCGATGGCCAGCGCTTCGGCCACCATGCCGGCCGGCATATGCTCAAGCATCTTCGCCCACTGCTTTTCCGCCTCCGTATACGAGGTTTGCCCGCGAATCTGCCGTTCTACGGCGATTTTGACTGTTCGCGCTACCTCTTCTTTTGAAACCTGTTCGATTTTGCTCATATGGCACTCCAAAACATTCAACGGTTCAATCAGTTCGCGGGTGCTGTTCTGGCTGTTTTGTACGAAAACTTCCCTGTCGGCGTCGTGCTGGTACCACGCAACTTCATCGAGGGCGGCGTAGATGCCGAGACCGTGCCAGACGAACATGTTGGCGAAAGGCTCTCTGATGACGCCGAGTTCTTTATGGCGACAACACGGTGGCTTATTGATGCTGGATACATCCAGTGCAGAGACGTTGGCGAGCGCCACATCTTGAATGCCACGCTGACACCCAAAGCCCTGGAAGCACTCAATGCCGTGCCGGACAGCCTGAACGGCAAGCCTTCCATCGGGGAGCGCATGGTCAGTGCAGCAAAGGCAGGCACCACGCAGGTGTTGCGCGCCACTGCCCAGGAGGCGATCTCGGCAGGCATCAAGGCACTCATGATGTAGTTGCGACCGTACCTACTTCTTCGAGCTTCTCCGGCTGGATCTCCAGCTCGAGCGTGGTGGTGAAACCGCCATCGCCACTCACCCGGTGAACGACCTTCCCGACAGACCAACCCGTGTTGTCGATCTGCGGTTTCCACCCGCTTACCTTGGCATGCAGTGAAGGGAACAGCTCGGCCCGCCCGCGCGCCAGCGTGATGGTGAAGGTGGCCATGCCGCGCTGGATCTTGCGCCACTCGCTGCGGGCCGCGCGCTCCGCGTTGGACTTGGACGCGTACGTGTGCCGCAGCACCTTCACGTTTTCCGGGTTGGGGGTGGCCTGCACGGTTTCCGGCTTCTTCTTCCCCGTGCCGGTGTCCGGCTTCTCTTTGACCGCGGTGGCGTTGGAAGCGTCGATGACCACTTCGCCGCGCACGCCCGCGCGCGTGTCCTGGTAGTAGGCCTTCACGCCGTTGTAGTTCTCGCGGTCGGCGATGCTGAACGTGTGCGTGTCGCCTACCGCCCGGGTGATGGTAACGGGCGGCAGCGCGAGGCCGGATCCGCTCGTGGGCTCGCCGGCGGGGATGAAGAGCAGCGTGCCGTTCTTCACGGTGGCGATCGCGTCGAACTCCTTTGCCAGGCGCGACAGGAAGTTGGCATCCGACTCGCCAGTCTGGTCGACGTGGGCAATGACCAGGTCGGCCAGCTTCTTGCCGACCATCCAGGTCAACTTGTTGCGCATGGCGATCGCCTGCACCACCTCGCTGACCGTCTTGCCGACGTAGGAGTTTTCGCGGCGGGTGGTGAGCCCGCCGTCCATCTCCGCGCTGCGCGCGCGGATGATGAGGCGATCGGGCGGCCCCGTGTGCTCGAGCTCGTCCACCTTGTACGTCCCTTTGTTTACCACGCCGGTATCTGCCCAGCCGAGGGACAGCGACAACCGCACGCCTTTCTCGGGGAGATCCAGCTTGCCGTCGGTGTCGTCGAGCTCGATGTCGAGCTGATCTGCCTCGAAACCGCAGTTGTCGGTCAGCGTGAGCTCGATGAGCCGGTCCTGGAAGCGCCCGGTAATGTCCTTGCCGTTGAGGGTCAGCCGGTACACCGGGCGCGGCGAAAGGGCGGTGGTGCTCAGATCCGTCATCGCAGTAGCCCCGTCAGAACGCTGGCCGCCTTGGACAGCAGACCGTCATCGGCCCGCGTGAGCTTGATGGTGAAGTCGCACACGCGCGCGGCGCCGTCCTGGAAGAAGTAGGTACGGGTCGTGTCGACACTGTCGATGTAGAACTGGCCGTAGTAGTGGCCGGTGCCCTCGATGAGGGTGTAGGCGTCGCCGGTGTCGCCCATCAGCTCAAGCGCGGCGAGCGTCCATTCGCCGCCGGTCAATTCGGGCAGCAGCTTGCCCGCCAGGGTGACGGTTTCGTCGTCCGGGCCGGTGTACTGGTGCGACGGCCGGCGGCCGACCCGGTTGTGGCCCGGGTGGCGCCAGGCCACTTGCCGCTTGAATTCCTGGTAGGGGGCCGTGTCCAGGCTGAACACGAAGAGCCCCAACGCCATCATCATGGTCAGTCCCTATCGGAAAGGCGCGAGCGCGCACGCGCCGCGTTCTGGTTCTCGATCTTGCGCAGCTCGTCGCGCACCGCTTGTGCGATGGCTTGCGCGTCCATGCCGGCCTGCGGGTAGATGTTGATCGTGATGGGCCCAAAGGCTGCAGGCGCTGCGGTCGCGCCGACGGCGCTCGTAGAGAGTGGCGACCGGGTGTCGAACGTCACGGGCGCGGCGATCGCCGGCGCTGTGCCGATGGCAACGCCGGCGCCGATGCCGGCGAGCTTGTACGCCATGCGCTGCACGGTGCCCAGCGGGCCGCCTTCGCCGTCGGCCAGGCCCTCCTGCAAGCCAGCCATGGTGAAGGCGCCCAACGCGGCGAACACGCGGCTGGGACTGTGGATGCCCAGCTTCTCCTTGAAGAGCCCGATGGTGCGATCGGCGACGCCGCCCACGGCGTCCACCACCCAGCCGATCGCGCCCTTGATGCCGTTGGCAAGGCCCTGAATGATGTTGGCGCCGAACTCGGTGAACTTGGTCGGCACCTCGATCCCGAACCACTGCATCACGGTGGCAAAGGCGGCGTGGAAGAGCCCCAGCGGCGACCAGTTGAGCACCAGCGCGCTCACGCCGCCAATGCCGCCGTTGAACGCCTCTTTCACCTGGCCCCACAGGCCCCGGAAGAAGCCGCTGATCGGCTCCCAGTACTGGTAGATGAGGTAGGCGGCCACGCCGATGGCCGTTACCAGGAGGCCGATGGGATTCATCAGCAGCACGCGCCCGAGCAGGCCGACAGCGCGCATCACCCACGTGAAGGCGCCCGCCAAGCCTCGGAGCACACCGGACAGCACGCCGCCGGCGATGCCCATCTTGCCCATGACCAGGTACAGCATGGCGTACGGCCCAAGCACGGACGCAACGGCCAGCATGATCGGGCCGAGCACGAGCAGCGAAGCGGCGAGGGCGCCGACGCCGACTGCCATCGCCTTGGCGAGGCCCGGGTTCTCCTGCATGAACTTCGTCACGCCGCTGGCAGCGCGTGCGACCCATTCCAGAGCACTCGCGTAGAGGGGCAGTACCTTCTCGCCGATTTCCTTCTGCAGGTCGTGCACGCGGGCGAGCGCTTCCAGCTCTTTGCCCTGCGGCAGAGCCTTGGCCCGGGCGTCGAGCTGGTCGATGCTGTCCGCGCCCTTGTTGAGGCGCATATTTTTGTGAATCTGGTCCCGCTGCAGGTACATCTGCGCCATGAGGTTGGACGCCGTGCGGTTCGAGAAAATGCTCCCAATCGCGTCGAGCACCTGGTCTTTGCCCGTGATGCCTTTCTCCGCGAGCGTGGGCAGCAGCACCGTTTCCAGCCACTCGAACTGGCTCTTACGGAACACGTCCGCACCCTTGAGCGCGCCTGGGTCCATGAACGAGACCTGACCGGCCTTGTCTTCCTTGACCTTGCTGCGATCGGCGATCAGGCCCAGCCGGTCCAGGTTGCCGAGCGTGCGCTTGGTGGTCTTGCCCTGGTACAGGTTCTGGTACGCGCTCATCAGGGCGGTCCCCACCGTGTTGCCGCCCATTTCCTGCACGACGGGCTCCAGCGCATAGAAGAACGCCTCGCTGTCCATGCCCTTGGCCGCCAGGCCGCCGCGCTTGATGACCTGCAGCCATTGGTCAGACTGCACGCGGCCGCCAGTGGCGGTGATGACGCGCTGGATCATGTCGGCCTGCTTACGGAACTCTTCCGGGCTGGAAAGGCCGCCGCGCAGCTCCACGACCTTGAGCAGATCCAGGAACATGCGCTCGTTCTCCGCCCCCTGCGCCTGGCCGAAGACCGCCGCGTTGGCGAACTTCATCTTGGCGAGGGTGGGCAGCACCATCTCTGCGTGGTGCGCATCGGCAAACACGCTCAGGGCGTCGCGCATGAGCTCGGCCTTGTCGACCTGGCTGACGCCGTACGCCTTCATCTGCTTGGCGAACTCGATCGATTCCTTCGTGGCGGCATCGCCCAGGCCCAGCGCGGCGATGCGCGTCTTCTCGAGCTCGTAGTGCTTCGATTCTCCGATGCCCTTCCAGATCGGGGCGCCGGTTGCCATGCCAGCCACCGACGCACCCGCGCCGGCGGCGGCCAAGTTGCCGGCGCGAGTGCGGATCTTGTCCGCCGTCCGTTGCACGGCTGCCTGCGCACGGGCGCGCCCGTTGAGCGCCTTGAGGCGAGCGTCCTGCTCGGCCAAGGCATGTGTGGCGGCCGCCGTGGCGCTCCGTAGCTGCTCCTGGAACTGCGCCATGGTCTGGGTGCCACGGCCGGCATCCTGCAGGCGCTGGCGCACCTCCACGAGCTCGGCGCGCTGTGCCTGGAATTTCCGGGTCAGCCGTTCAGCTTCCGCCGTGGCCTTGCCGAGATTCTGCGTGAGCCGGGCGCTGGGCGAGTCGGCCGCCTGCACCGCCCGGGTGAGGCGCCCCACACGCTCGCGCGCCTCCCGCAGCGCCGAGGCGGTCTCGCGGATGTTGCCGCGGAGCTTGCCGAACTGCTCGGTCAGGCCTTGCGCACG
Organism: Ralstonia sp. RL; assembly: GCF_001683835.1. Classification (NCBI taxonomy): domain Bacteria; kingdom Pseudomonadati; phylum Pseudomonadota; class Betaproteobacteria; order Burkholderiales; family Burkholderiaceae; genus Ralstonia; species Ralstonia sp. RL. Next base: position 21,328 of record NZ_LWRX01000207.1, read on the forward strand.
CTCCAGCGCCTTCATGTGGTCGCGCGTGGCCTTCATCGAGCGGGCCAGCTCGTTGTTGGCCTTGAGCAGGTCGCGTACCGGCCGGGTGGCCTTGTCCACGGCCTGCAGGACGACCTCGAGGCGCAGGCGGCGGGCATCGCTCATTGCTGGGCCTCGCTACGCTCGCGGGCGCGCTCGCGCCACTCCATCAGCTCCATGATGCCCATGGCGTACAGCTCCTCCAGGCGGAAACCGAAAATCACTGCAACGTCGGCTGCGGCGTCTTCGACTCGGTCGGGTAGCCGTCCTCCTTGGCTTCCTTCGGCAGCAAAAAACTCGTGACCTCGCTTGCCAGCTTGACCAGGTCGGCCGGGTCGAGCTTGCTCACGTCGGCCGTGGTGAGCGTGGGGGCGGTGATGCGCGGCAGCACCGTGTGCAGCGCGGTCACGTCCATGCGCATCAGGTCCATGAGGCTGACGCCACGCAGCTCGCCGGAGCCCGGCTTGCGCACGGTGATGGTGGTGATTTCCTGATCGCCGCGCTTGATGGGCGTGTCCAGGGTGACGGTGTTGGTGAGTTGGTCCATGGTGACGAGAGCCAGGAGGAAGGGGAGAGGGACGGCCCGCTGCAGGCGGGCCGCGTGACATACCGCGCGCGCTTAAAGGCCGATGGCCCGGCGCTGGTCGGCCAGACGGTCGACGCCGAAGACGGTCTCGATGAAGTTCACGTGGTCGAGCTCGATCCACACCTCGCCGTTGACGGTGAGCTTGTAGTACGAGAGCGACGACTTGACCTTGAACGGATCTTTGCTGCCGGCCTTGGCTTTGCCGAAGGTGAGCTCGGTGTGGCGGCCGCGCACGACGATTTCAACGGCGTCCACCTCACCGCTGTCTTCACGCTGGTAGGAGCCGGCAAAGCGCAACATTGCGCCGGCGACGGTGGTGGTGCCGTACTGCTTGAGAATCTCGCGCATCGGGCCGCCGTACGTCGTCTCCATCTCCAGCTTTTCGTTGCCGAGGTCGATCTCGACGGGGCCATTCATGCCGCCTGCGCGGTATTCCTCGAGTTTGCGGGTGAGCTTCGGCAGGTCGATTTCTTCGACCTCGCCGGCGTGCGTAACGCCGTCCGCGAAGACGTTGAAGTGCTTAAGGATGCGTGGAAGTGCCATGGTCGTTCCTTGTCAGATGGGTTGCACCGCAGCTCAGGCCGCCTTCACGGCGTCGGCGAACTGCATCAGGTAGCGGTCGGTGATGCGCTGGCGGAAGGTGAGGTCTTCCAGCGGCGGGACCGGCGTGTAGTCGTAGTCGATGGCGAGCTTGCCGGCCTTCAGCGTGTCCTTGTCGTTGACGGCCGGGTCGTACCAGGCTTCGCCGCCGAGCAGGTAGCCGTTGCGCACGAGGTTGCGCAGCTTGGCATTGATCTGCTCGAGGATGTCGCGCACGAGCGACGGCGTCATGGGCAGGTCGACCGCCCACATGTGCGCCTCGGCCATCGTGTCGGCCAGCACTTGGGCGGTGCGGGTGTAGTTCTCGAACTGGAACAGCGGATCCTGGCTGCAGGTGTGGGAGCCCCAGAAGCGGAAGCCGTCTTGGCGGATCAGCGTGGTGACGTCGTGCGAGTTCAGATAACCGGCGTCCGTGGCAGGGTTTTGCAGATCCCAGTACACATCGCGCGAGAGGCCCGTCACACCGTTGACGGCTACGTTGGAGAGCGTCTTGTGCCAGCCGGTCTCGTTGTCGATCTTGGCGCGCAGGCCCACCGCCCGCGCCGTTGCCCACAGCGTGCGCTCTGCATTGGCGGCGGTGTCCCAGCCCACGAACTCCGGCCAGATGACCATCAGTTCACGCGCCGCGAAGTTCTGGCGGTAGGTGGTGGCTTCTTCCTTGGTGGTGCAGCCTGCGGCGTTTGCGTAGGCGAAGGCGCGCAGCTTCTGCGCGATGGTGACCAGTTCGGTGGCCACCGGCAGGGTGTCCAGGCCTGGAACCGCGAGGATGCGCGGCGTCACGCCAAAGCGGCTGCGTGCCGACAGCAGTGCCTTCATGCCGGTGTAACGGCCTTCGGCGCTCGTCGTGCCGATCAGGTTGCTGTTGGTCTCGCCCTCGGCCTTGCCTTCGGCCACGCGGACCACGACGGTCAGGGGGCTGGACTGGTCGGCTATCGCCTGCAGGGAGCGGGCAAGGGTGCCTTTGTCGCCGGCCTTGCCGATGGCGCCCTGCACGTCGGTCAGCAGGACCGGCGTGTCGAGCGGGAAGGTAGCGACGTCCGCATCGTCGGCCGTACAGACGATGCCGGCCACAGCGGTCTCGATGGTGCGGATGGGGCGAGTGCCTTCGTTGATTTCAACGACGCGTACGCCGTGGTGGTAGTCGGTGGGCATGCATTCCTCCGGGTAGGTCCGACGATGAATCGTCCCGGTAGGATGCGGCGCGCGCGCGAGGAAGTCCCGCGCGCGCTGTTGTGCAGCGAGCCGCTACAACAAGAAGGAAACGCCGGTGCGCCTAAACGTTGGCCGGCAGCAGATCAGCGAGGCCTGCGGGCACTTGCGGCCACTCGAAAGCGTCGGGGAAGCCTGGCAACGTCGTCACGTCTCGCAGTGCCTGGCGGTACTGCCCGGCGAGGCGCATGCGTTCCATGTCGCCCGTGTCCATGGCCTTGTAGACCAGCGTGTCGGCCACCCTCAATCGCTGCTCGCGCTCCATGCGAGCTTTGATGTCCGCCGCATACGTACGCGCCGCAGCCCCGTGCTTCTCGAGCAGCGCCTGGATCTCGCGCGCAGTGGGCGCAGGTTTGGACAGGTGCCATTCGACAATCTCGGCATCTGTCTTTTGCTGGCCGGTCTTCTCGTCAAGCATGTGCATGACCCAGAAGTTTGTGCCGTGCACAGCTTCCGGGTAGGCCTGGGTAATGCAATAGATGAGTTCGTCGTGAGTCAGCATGGCATCGATATCACTGGTTGCGCAGCCACACGGCGCGCAGGTAGACGCGATAGAAGGTGTTGCGCAGGCCCACCAGGACCCATGGCGCCGGCAGATCCGCCGTGCCCCCTGATTCCCCCGTTGGGACGGCACCGAATTCAGCGATGCCGCTGGCCCACTGGACTTGGGCGCCCATCGCGGCTTTGCCGTTGTTCAGGTTGGAGAGGTAGTCCGAGAGCCACTGCCCGGCCCAGGACATGTAGACGTTGCCGTTGGCGGCGAGGATGCCGCCGCCGCTGCCAGCGCGGATGGCGCCTTGGGCCTCCAAATCTCCGTTGCCGTTGAATGTGAACGCGTTCGCCCGAGTGCCAACGTGCATGGAAATCCAAGGCACAGCCGTGTCGCTGCCGCCCGCGTAACAGTCAATCGCTGCGAGATGGCGTACGCCCCATTGTGTCCACCGGATGCCCATGTACGCAGCCACGTTGCTGGGGCTGTCGACCTGAAGCGCGGGTGTGCGGTTGCCGTTCCATTGGTTGAACGCGCCGCCAATGGAGTCACTGCCATTGGATGAAACCACCAGCGCAGAGCGCCCGTAGCCGACACCGAAGTTCAGACCCCGGTTTGCGGTCAACTGGCCGCCGTCCGTTGTGAGCGGGTTGGGCAGGTTGGCCTTATCCCACGCGTCCGCGCCGTTGAAGTTCGGGCGAACCGCAAAGCTGAAGCGGCCCGTGGTGTAGTCGATAGAGAAGGGCTGGTGCCGGTTGCTACCGTCCTGGTTGTACGAGTTGCAAACGAGCGCGCCGCTTTGACCAACCATGAACAGGCGCCAGATGACCGAGTCGCCACCAAACTCGAGGAAGCCCTTTCCGTCGTTGTTGTGCGCGGGTAGGTTGACGCCGGCCTTCGACTTGAAGCCGTTTGCGGCGACGTTGCCCGGAAGCGTTGCATTGCCCATCCCGTCGACCTGGAACACCCGCAGGTATGTCGAAAAATCCCCGTTGGTCGACGTGTTGCGATCGACGATCAAGCCACGCCCGGACGACACCATGCGAAAGCGGCCCAGCGTGATGGGCTCTTGCGTGTCGGTGAACTGCAGCTCGACGGCCGGGCCTTTGAGGTTCACAGAGCCCACCAGGTCGCCACCGCCGCGCGGCAAGGCGGCGTCGGCAGTCGCCTTCGCGGCGTTGGCCGTGTCCTGTGCCGCCTTGACGGAGGCCGGTGTCGCGTAACGTTCGTCGGCCTGACTCAGGGGCACCGCGTGTTCGCCAGACACAGCGGCCGCCACCGCGAAGGTCTGCTTGTTGGATCCAGCGAGCTCGGCTTTCTTGGAGAGTAGGCCGGCCAGCTTCTTGGGCGTCACGGCTTTTGCGTCGTCCTTACCCGCAACGACCTCGGCATCCGTTGCGAGTTGGACGAGGCCGGTGCGGCTCTCGGTGGACGTGCGAGCGTGCAAGGCGGCCGGCGTCACTGCACGTTGCGTGTCCGCTCCCTCGATGGCTTCCTGAGTGGTAGCCAGCTCCACCACGCCCTGGCGCTCGGTAGTGGCCGGCGGGTTCGTGAAGTTGGAGTCGCCAAACGACAGCGCCGTCACGTCGAGCTGCTTGAACACCATGTCGACGGCCAAGAGCAGAATGGCCACCGGCGACTTTTCCATGATGGGCGTGGCCTGACAGTAGGTGCCGAGCAGCACGCCGTTGTCCAGGTACAGGCCGAAGCCGTAGAGAGAGAACTGATCGGCGCTGTCGTCGCGGATGGTCGCGTGGATGGTGTCTGCGGCGATGTTCTCGCCCGATACCGTACTGACGCGCTTTACCTCGTTGGGCAGGACGGTGAGGGTCGGATCGAAGTTGAAAGCCGCTTGTGCGAAGCCTACCTGCACGATCTTGCGGGCCGGCGTACCGGTGTGGTCGCCGTTGACCAGCGCGGCGCGGCCGGCGTCAGTGATGTTGATAAGTGCTCCAGCCATGTCAGGCGTCCGTGAGAGAGAGGCGAACAAAGAGGGCAGGACGGATGGCGGCGGCGATGCCGAGGCCTCCGCGCCGGTTGAATCCCTGCGTGAAGGTGTAGTGGGCGCGCACGGGCTTCGTACGGTCGATCTCGGCCACGATGTCGGCGACAAGGTTCGCCGTGGCCGGCACATCGTCGCGCTCGCTGACCGTCATGACGAGGTCGAACGTGCCCGGCCGGCCGGGCGGATCCATCTGCCACCACTCACGCAGCGAGATGTTCCCGCCGAAGGAGGCCACCACAGCCCGCACAGCGGCGGCCGTGCCCTTCTTGCGGGAGATGGGGATGGCGGCTTTCACCCGGGCCCGCTTGATCTGCTCCGGCCAGTAGTCTTTCCAGGTGTCGATTCCCAGTTGCCAGGCGAGCCACGGAAGCAGCCTCGAGGGGATCTTGTCGGGGTCGATCAGGGTGCGCAGCGGCACCGGGAGGTCGCTGATGACGCCATTGACCTCGGCCAGGCGACGCTCCAGCTCGGTGGCGTTCGGCGGCAGCAGATCAGCCACGGATGCCTCCATGCAGCACGTTGATGGCCGTGCAGAACGGCGCCTGCGTCAGGTCAGCGGCAACGTTGCCGGCTGGCTCGTGCAGCTCCACGCGCTCAACGCCGTCGACGTGCAGCGCCGCATGCAGGCCAGAGACGGCAACCTCGCGCCCGAGGCGGTGGCAGCCTTCTACGTACACAGCCAAGCGCTTACGCGCGAGCTCGAGCACGACACTGGAGTCCGGGCCGGGAAACGTGTAGATGGTCGCGGCCACCTGGTAGGGGAGGATCCTGGCGGACTGCACGGTCACCAGATCCGTGAGCGGGCGGACATCGTCGGAGCGCAGGCCCGCCGCGACCTTGTCGAGAAGATCCTGCGGGGCCGTGCCGTCGCCCTCGCGGGAAAGCACTGTCACCAGCACTTCGCAGGGCTGCGGGCTGGTGGCAGAGGCGTCGAGCACGCGGCCATCGGTGTTGAGGGCGTGTGAACGGTACGCGCCTTCAGGCCCCGCCACGGAGAACGACTGCGGCGCGAGCTGGATCCGCATGCGCAGGTCGGCGTCTTCCTCCATCACTGCCGGTGTGCCCGCCACAGGATCCGCCGGTTTGATTTGCAGGCGCTCGAGCTCGAATAGCGCCGCGATCTGCTCGAGGTCGGCGCCCTTCGCATAGGCGAGCATGACCGCCTGCGCGGCCTCATTGATGCGCTGGCGCAGCACCAGCTCGCGGTACGCGTTTTCCTGCAGGCACAGCACCAACGGCTCGGATTCGAGCTCGAGGACGGCGGCGATCTCCTCGCGCTTCTCCGGCGGGTACAGGGAGATCAGCCGCGCCTTGCGAGCGGCGAAAATGGTCTCGAAGTCCAGCGCCTCGACCACGTCGGGCGGTGGCAACTGGGAGAGGTCGATCAGGCTCGCCATGCTCAGTGGCTCCGGACGGGCACGCTCAACGTGCCCAGCGATTCACGGCGCGGACCGTCAATGCGGTCGCCCTCGATGTCGATGACGGCAGCGCCGTTGACCCCAACGGAGAAGCGAACCGACGAGATGCGGATTCGCGGCTCCCAGCGCACGAGCGCCGAGACGGCGGCCGACATGAGGCGCAGCCGGGTGGCGGGGTTCAGTGGCTGGTCGATCAGCTCGGGAATCAGTGAGCCGTAATCGCGGCGCATCACGCGCGAGCCGATGGGCGTCGTCAGGATGTTGCGTACCGACTGCCAGATGTGCGCAAGATCGCCCAGCGAGCGGCCAGTGGTGTTGCTCATGCCGCTCATCGCGTGCCCTCCGTCCAGGCGCCGCCGGGCTGCACGGCCCCGTGGCCGTGATCGTCGAGCACCACGCCATTGGAAGACAGCTTGCCGTCCTGATGGGTGAGGTCGCCGGTGATGACGTTGCCGTTGTCGCCGCCCTGGCCGGCGATGCCGTTCAGGAAGGCGAGCAGGCCCTTGACCGTGACGTTGCCGTCGAAGGTGGTGTCGGGGCACTTCACCAGCACGCTGGTGGCGGCTTCCAGGAATACCGTTTTGACACCCTCGACCTTCAGCATGCCGGCGGCGTGGTCGTACTTCACCAGCGCGCCATCCGGGTACAGCGTGACGGTTTCGTTCGGCGATTGGCTGGGCGCGTCGTTGGCGGCCGAGGGGATGGCACACAGAACGATGCCGTTCGACGGGTCGCCGCTCGGGCACAGCAGGACGACCTGCTCGCCCTTGGTGGGTGGGTTCCAGGTGCGTGTGCCCCCGGCGCGCTTCTCGCACCAGGGCAGCCAGGTGGTAGTGATGCCGCCGGTGGTGATGCGCACTGCCGGCGGGCGGCCGTGACGCACTTCGGCGACGGTGCCGACGCGGATCAGGTTTTCGATGAGGCGGGCGAGCTCTGCGGTGTCCATGCGCGCAGAGTGCCGTGCGCGCGCGAGGAAATCACTCGAATGACGTTGTGGCTCCCACGCTCACAACAACACAGTCGCCGTTAGTCGTTCGGTTTGTAAATGCCACAGTGGACGGCGCTGCTGCGGTGCTCGGGGGTCGACACCAGTAGCTGACACACCCGCCTTTTGGCTTCGTCCGTTCAGGTGCATCCCTTGCTCCGCGATCAGGACCGACCTCGCGTTCCTATGAAAACCCTCTATCGACTGGACGACCACGTTGTCGAGTGCTCGAGCGAGCCACTTGAAGGAACGTTCTTTCTTGTTTCGTGGAGTCTGCGGCCAGTTGCGGAAAGCTCCCGTCCGAGGGAGCCTCGGAGCGAGTCCTATGTCTGCCATGCGGCTACCGAAGCCGAAGCGTTGGCCACGGTACAGGCGAGAGCCGACCTGATCAGTCGGCGCCTTATTGGTGTGCGCGACGCTGGTGCCGCGATCGGGCCTGCCGACGATAGAACGCCTCCGGCAGGCGACATGTTCTCCTAGGAGGAATTCCGCCTAGCCCTTCCGAGCGATTTTTCAGCCATATCAATTGACGGCATGATTCCCCGCTGCCACACGCCAAGCGCGCGGCACCCCGGGACTGTGACCGTCCCGCCTTCCGAGGCCAAGCTTGTGGAGCTTGGTCTTTTTTTTCTGATGCCTCACCGGAGGAAGTTCAGGACGGTGTCTGTGATGGCCGAGACATCTTCTGGCGCCAAGCCGAGTAAAGCCCGCGCCGGGTACTGAGCCGTGAGCCCCTTCTTGTTGACGCGGTCGCGCAGACCGAAGTGGTGGACGGCCGCGATGCGTTGCGCACTGCCGGCGAACGTGACGACGGCGGCATTCGGATCAGCCTCTGCCTTCAGCCATTTCGCCATGCGCAGCCGCGTGAACATTGCCCGGCGAATGCCGCCGCGCTTGTGTCGGAGCTGGGGCTTGCGTGGCTCGTAGGCCGTGCCGTCCGGATTGCGCTGAGCGGCGATCCGGGCAGACTGCCGGCGGCGCAGCTCCACCGCGACAGCCCGGGCCAACACGCGCCGCTGAGGCGCGTCCAGCTTCGCCAGCAAGCCGGCTAGGTACGCATCCAGCTCGTACAGGCCGCTCACGCCGGCCTCCAGCTTGCCGGGTCGTCGTTCTCGTTGATGGGCTCGGGATGGTGCTCGACCTGATAGCCGTTGCCTTCCACCTTTACCGTCACCCGCTCGGTCAGCTTCAGCTTGATGGAGATATCGACCGTCGTGTGATTCAGGATCTCGGCCTCGAACTTGAACGCGTCTTCCCGCTTGTCCGGGTTGGTGAAGGCGTCCGGCTGGTTGGTGCGGAGCCACGCCAGCACGGGCACTACGATCGTGTCTGAGCTATCCGGGTAGTCGGTCACGACGAGGGTGAGCGTGTACCGATACTCGAACCCGAGCGATCGCGCACCGGTGCCCACGACGTTCCCCTCGTCAACAAAGACATGCAGGGCGTCCGGGTGCGCTGCCAGGTACGGCACGGCCGCCGTCAGGGCCTCCCGCAGGCTGGTGGCTTTCATCATGGCGCGGAGGCCTCGCCGATGATGGTCACGCCCTGGTCCCGCAGCGCCTCCTGCAGGGCGCTCAACTGCTCGCTGTTGGCGTGGCTGTCGGTGTAGTTGGCTGCGACGGTAGCGGCGACGGCAGAGAGCGCAACGCCCGAGGCGGCCGCATCAGCATCTCCGGTATCTGGATCTGGCACTGCGCCGGCGGCTGCGGCGTCGTGCAGGCGCACAAAGCCGCGAGGAACAACGCAGGCAGCATCAGCTTGAACGGTGACATAGCGCGGTACCTCCTTGATGACGGTGTCGCCCTTGGCGCGGATGATGCGCTCGCGGTCGACGTACTTTGTGACGGTGACGGTGGCGCCCCGGGCGTTCTGGAGTTGGGTGCGCAGCTCGCCGGCGGTGGTCTCTGCCTTCTCCGCGCGGTCGACGGCAGCGTGGTAGCGCGCGGTGGCCCACCAGGCGAGCCCCGCTGCCGCAGCCAGCAGGGCGAGGATGGCGACGGCGCGGTTCATGCGACCACCGCCTCTTCGGCCTGGTAGCGGTCGAAAGCGCGCTCCAGCTTCACGTCGTACAGGTGGGCCTTGTAGTTCTTGCCGTTGTAGCCGAGCGCGAAAGCCGCCCACTTGCCACCGGCCAGGGCCTTCTGCAGTGTCGGGTGAGCAGCGATGAAGCGCACGAAGGCGTCGAGCTGGGCCGCCTCGCTGGTGCGCATGGCGGCGACGAACTCGTGGACGTCGTGGTAGTCCAGCCGGCGGGCGTGGTAGCCCATGATCTGGAACAGGCCCCAGCTCGCAGACGACAGGGCGCACACCTCATCGATCTGCGAGGCCTGCGCCAGGCGCATGTACTCGCCCGCCTTGCCGGCATAGCCGCCCGGATCCTTGTTGACCACGTTGGGAAACTGCCGCGCGAGCGCGTCGGCGTCCTTGCCGGCCTTCTTGAGCTGGTCGTACATGACGTGGCGCTCGAAGAGGATCACCGGCCGCCCGTCAGCCAGGAAGCCGTTGCCCTTGCTCTCCACCTCATTGACGGCCCGGATGGCTGCCAGGGGGACGTTGAGCTTTTCGGCGGCCGCCTGCAGGTCGGCATCCGTCAGATGCCGCGTGTTGCGGATGCCGGCTTGCAGGGCCGCCAGCGTCTTCGGGCCGGCAATGCCGTCGACCACCAGGCCAAAGCGGCGCTGGGCCGCACGCACGGCGGCAGCGGTGTCTGAACCGTAGATGCACGAGTCGGGCGCATTGAAGCCGGCGGCGATCAGCAGTCGCTGCAGCTCGTGCACTTCCGCCCCGACCATGCCTTCACGCAGGATGCTCACGAAGACCTCCGAAGGAAACGAACAAACCAGGACTGGTCGGCCCCGCCCATGCGGAAGAGCTCGACCACGTTGCCGCGCACGGCGAACACCGCGACACAGACCACGGCCGTGATGCCGTTCTGCGCGAGCAGTGCCCAGTCGTAGCGGCCGAAGAGCACGCCGATGGTGACGGCGCCGGCGAGAACCACGAGGCCGTACGCCAGGCGCGACGCCCAGGGCCGATGAGCCGCCCCCTCGCGCTTGAAGAGCAGCAGGCGCAGCGCGATCAGCGCGCACAACGCCGCCTGGACGATGAAGAGCGTCTTCATGCTTGACCTCCCTTGTCGCCGTTGCTGGTCAGGCCCTTGAAGATCGCGCCGAGGCGATCGCTGTTGTCCGCCAGGCGGATCAGGGCGAGCAGGAGCTTGACCACTACGGCCGAGGCCACCAGCGCACCTACGGCCTGGCTGACTTCGGTATTGGTGGGCAGCGCCTTGGCGAGCAGCGCGGCGGCCAGCGGCGCGGAGAGCAGGCCCGCCACGATCGACGCAGCCAGGAAGCCGAGCTTCTTGAAGGTGCCGAGCTCGCCACTGTTCAGCACGAACACCGCCGCGCCGGCGAAGGCGCCGAGCACGGCGCCCGGGTCGACGCCCGGCAGCAGGATGGACAGGGCACCAACACCCGTGACGGCGAGGGTGGCGGTGGAGCCGGTGGAGATGGGTTCAGCCATATGGGTTCCTTGGGGTCAGTCCCAGAGCTGGACCATTTGCACGGCCGGCTGCGGGGAAATGTCGGGCATGTCGAGCTCGGTGCCGTGGGGCAGCACGGGGCCGAGGTCGGCAATGCCCGGGTTGGCGGCCAGGACGGCCTCGGTGACGCCGGCGGTGCGGCCGTAGACGCGCTGGCAGATGGCGTCGACGGTGTCGCCCTGGATGGCCCGTACACGCATCAGATGAGCTCCACGGTCGTGCGGCCGACGCCCGTCAGGTCGCTGATGGCCCAGCGCGCATCGCGGCGCAGATCGTCGACGCCCAGGTTTTCCGCTTCGGCCTTGCGGTCGCCCGTTGCGGTGGCGTCGATGGTCCGGTACCGCTCGATGAGCCAGGCGGCCGCCATGCAGTGCACCGCGCGGAAGTAGCGGTGCAGGTGGGCGCTCTTTCCGTCGACCTTGGGCGCCGGCACGTCGGCCAGCGTGGTGCGACCGAACGCGAGCTGGGCGGTCTTCCAGGCCTCGAGCTCCGCGTTGACGGACAGCACCGCTTCCACCAGCGAGGCGCGCAGCCGCTCCGCGGTGACCGTGCCGTCCAGCCGCATGGCGGCGTACGCCTGGTCGACGTCGATATCGGGGAAGAAGCCGTCGTTGACGATCGGGTCGCCGCCTGGCTGGGCGGGCGCGGGGACGGGTGCGGCAGCGATGAATGAAGACATGGGTTCAATGGACGGGGAGGCGGTGGACGGGGCGAGGCTTCGCGGCATGCCGGAAGACTGCCCCGTGCCGCCTGATGCGCGGGGTCACGCTCGGTGTCAGCTCTTGCCGTCGCCCTCCTTGGCGCCGGCAGCCGCTGCGTTCTTGATCTCGCGCTCGATGCGCTCGATGTCCTTTTTCACGCCGCACTTCTCGTGCAGCTCCAATGCGCGCTTGAGCTCGGCCAGTGCCGTCTGGCGCAGGACGGCGGCGCGTACGCTGTCCGCCGTTCCCGCCTGTGCGTAGTTGGCGTAGCCGAGGGCCTTGTGCAGCTTGGCGCGTACCTCGTCGGGCATGTCCTCGTCTGCCACTAGGTCGGCGACGGAGACCAGCGCGACCATGTCCACCGTCTCGCCGGCGTCAATGGCCTTCAAAGCCATGTTGGCGAACTCCTCGGCGATGAGGCACGCCGTGGTGCGCTGGTACTGGTCCGGCATCGCCAGCTTGTGCCGGATCGCGTACGCGGCCATGGGCAGCGCACCGGCCAGGTCGCCGACGTCGATGTGCCACACCATCACGGTCATGAAGACCTCGTCCTGCAGGCCCGCGTCAGACTGCAGGACGCCTTCCACCCAGGCGGTGTACTCGGGCAGCAGCTTGCGTTTGAGCTCGGCCTTGCGCTCGATGGACTGGACGGCCTTGAGCTGACGCTTGTGCTCGGCGAGCTGCGCCAGCATGAGCTCGTGGCCCGTCGCGTGGCGCAGCGGATTGGCGTCCTGCTGGGCCTGCGCCGCCAGGGCGGCGGAGGCCCGCAAGAAGTGGTTGCGGGCCGGGCTCGTCATTGCGCGCCCACCGTGATGTTCTCGGCCATGGCTGCGCAACCCAGATCCTCGATCACGTAGGCGTCGTTGCTCGATTCGAAGTTCTCGATGCGATCGCGCTTGGCGTTGTCGACGATGGTGCGGCGGCGGCTACCGTCCTGGTAGTAGATGGACAGGTTGTCCAGGCGCGTCACCAGGAGGCCGTTGACAGGAAAGTACGGCACACGGACCGCCTGCAGGCCGCCGATGCGCTTCTGGCTGATGATGAGGTCTGCTGCCAGCGTGTCCGTCGGGCGATTGTCCTGGTTGATGATCGGGAAGTACTTGTCGGCCAGCAGTTGGCGCCCGCACACGACCACCAGTTGCGGATCCTCGGCGTACCACGGCTCCACGAGGTTGTTCACCACGTCGAACACGAGGGCGTCGAGCGAGACGTAGTCAGATCCAACGCCGCCGCCCACGACGATTTTGCCGGCGGTCTTGCCTTCCTTCATGACCCGCTGCGGTGCCTGCTCGCGCAGGTTTTGGAGCCACCCCTTGTTGACGTCCTGCAGCATGGGGTTGGCGGCCGGGTCGGATGTCGGCGAGCGCTTCACGCCGTTGAAGCCGATCATGATGCGGTCGAGCGCCTGGCGCTGAATGATTGCGTCGCGGATGCGCGTCTGGAAATCCGGGAACTTCGCCCATGCGTCCAGCCGCTGATACGTGATGTGCGTGTCGAAGTTGGTTTGCTCGCAGCGGTACTTGCGGCCGTCCAGCGTTGCGATATCGCGGGTCTCACGATCCTTCTGCGTGGTGTCGGTCGTGCTTGCCGCAGGGCCGGCAACGCCCAGGCCGACTTTCTCGCCTTCCTGCTCGCCGACGCCGATGATGTTGATCTTCTTGAGGAAGTCGCTCGACTCCTGCACTTTGGTCTCGAGGCGCTGCTGCACGCTCGGATCGACCGAGAATTTCACGTCGACGCGATCGACGCCGTTCAGCTTTGCCACTTCGGCCGCGTAGGCATCGTAGAGGCGACGGGTTTCGTTACGCATTGTTGACTCCGGTTGTTGGTCTGGATGGTGGTGCTGCGTCCGGTGGCCGGGTCAGCAGTCGGTCTTGATTTCGGTGCTGCCATCACCGCCCGTGGCCGGCGGCCGGGCGGTGTAGGCCTCGGTGGTCTCCAGGCCCGTTTGGAGGGCGTTGAAGGCCTTGTCGCGCTCTTCGGCTTGCGCCTTGAGGGCGGCCAGTTGTTCGTTGATGCTCTTGAAGCTGGCGATGACCTGGTCACCCATGGCTTGCACCTGGGCGGCGACCGTCTGGATGGCTTCCTGCGTGTCGGCAAAGCGGGCCTCGGTGTTGTCGTCGGCCTTGCGCTGCTTGGAGAACAGCGCCTTGATGCTCTCGGCAAAGCGCGATGGCACGGGCGGTGTGTCAGCCGGCACGGATTGCGACAGGTCGACGTCGACCTCCACGGCCTCGGTGAACACGTTGGACGGATCCAGCTTGCGGGCCGACAGCGGGTTGACTGGCGCCTGGGCGCTGAACTTGAGCACGTCGCAGCCGAGGCTTGCCGGGTTGTCGGTGACGGCGAGCCCGACCAGGTAGGCCTCGCCCGTGTCTGCAAAGCTCGGCTGCACCTCCATGGACGAGAAGATCTTCTGGCGCTTCTTCGTCATCGCCACCAGCTCGTCGGTCGGGTCGATCTGCGCGAAGAGACCGAGCTTGCCGCCCACCTCTTCGGTCTTCAGTGCAACCACATCGCCGTAGGCCTTGAAGGGGCCGGCGGGGTCATAGCCGCGGATGTGCTCCAGGTTGACGCGTGCGGTGTAGACCTTCGGGTCGTAGTTCTTCGCCATCTGGACCAGCGTCTCGCGGTCGATCACGCGGCCGTCGCTCGTCGCGCCTTCAGTGGCAATGCGGAAAAACTTGGTGGGCATGGTGTCCTCTGTGGTCGATGTCCCGGTGGTTCGGTGGTGGTGCCATCTTCAGCGTCGGGCATCGCGCGGGCAACGCGTTGATGTTGTGAAAACCCGCGCCACAACAGGCGCCGCGTGGCACGCGCGCGCGCGGCCGGTAGCGTTGCGGCATGACTACGCTGCCGCCTATCGCTTCTCTCTCGATCGACCCGGAGATGGATCCGCGCCGCGTTGCGCGCTCCCTGTACTGGCAGGGCTATCGCGTGGCGCGCATCGCGGAAATGCTCGGCGTCAAGCCTGTGACGGTGCACAGTTGGAAGCGCCGGGATGGGTGGGCGCAGACGACGCCGGACGAGCGTGTTGCGCTGACGATCGAAGAGCGCTTGATGCGCCTGGTCGCCAAGGAGAAAAAGGAGGGACGCGACTTCAAAGAGATCGATCTGCTGAACCGCCAGCTCAACAATGTGGCGCGTCGCGAGCGCTACCGTGATGGCGGCAACGAGGTCGACCTCAACCCGAAGGTAGCGAACCGCAACGCCGGCCCGCGCCGCAAGCCTGAGCGGAACGCTGTCAGCCCCGAGCAGCGCAAAGAGCTGCTGGACGCCTTCCACGACTCGCTGTTCGCATATCAGGACGTGTGGTACCGCGCGGGCCAGGCCGAGCGGATCCGGAACATCCTCAAGTCGCGGCAGATCGGGGCCACCTGGTACTTCGCGCGCGAGGCCTTCATCGACGCGCTGACCACCGGGCGGAATCAGATTTTTCTGTCAGCCAGCAAGGCGCAGGCGCACGTCTTCAAGCAGTACATCGTCCAGTTCGCCAAGGATTCGGCCGGTGTCGAGCTCAAGGGCGATCCGATGGTGCTGCCCAACGGGGCGACGCTGTACTTTCTGGGCACGAACGCGCGCACGGCGCAGAGCTACCACGGCAACCTGTATTTCGACGAGTACTTCTGGGTGCCACGCTTCCAGGAGCTGCGCAAGGTCGCCTCCGGCATGGCGATCCACAAGCACTGGCGGCAGACCTACTTCTCGACGCCCTCCAGCCTGGCGCACGAGGCCTATCCGTTCTGGTCGGGCACGCTGTTCAACCGGGGCAAGGCCAAGGACAAGCAGGTCAAGATCGACGTGAGCCATGCGGCACTGCGCGATGGCATGCGCTGCGCCGACGGCCAGTGGCGGCAGATCGTGACGGTGGAAGACGCACTGCGCGGTGGCTGCAACCTGTTCGACCTGGACCAGTTGCAACGCGAGTACAGCGACCTGGAGTACGCCAACCTGCTGATGTGCGAGTTCGTGGACGACTCGGCGTCGGTGTTCCCGCTGTCGCTGCTCATGCGCTGCATGGTCGACAGCTGGGAGGTGTGGGACGACTTCCGGCCGTTCGCGCCGCGCCCGCTCGGGTACCGCCAGGTGTGGATTGGCTATGACCCGAACGGCGGGGGCGGCGACAGCGCGGCACTCGTCGTGGTGGCACCGCCCGTTGTGGCCGGCGGCAAGTTCCGCGTTCTGGAGAAGCACCAGTTCTCGGGCATCGATTACGAGGAACAGGCCTCGGCCATCCTGCGCGTGTGCGAGCGCTACAACGTGACACACATCGGCATCGACAAGACGGGCATCGGCGACGCGGTGTTCAAGATCGTCACGCGCGTGCGCCCGGACGCAAAGGGCTACAACTACAGCCCCGAGGTGAAGACCGGCCTCGTGCTGAAGGCCTATGACGTCATCAGCAAGGGGCGCCTGGAGTTCGACGCCGGCTGGACCGACCTGGCCGCCTCCTTCATGGCGATCAAGAAGACCGTCACCGCGACCGGCGGCCGCGTCACGTACCAGGCCGGCCGCTCCGAAGACATCAGCCACGCCGATCTGGCGTGGGCAACCATGCACGCGCTTTCCAACGAACCGATCGAAGGCGTGACCGCAACCAATACCAGCATCCTGGAGTTCTCATGAGCCGCAACAAGAACCGCCGCGCCGGCGGCAGCACCGGGCACGTCCGCCGCAACACCGCGCTGGCCCCGACGGAGCAGCACACGGACCGCGCCGCGCAGGCCGAGGTGTTTTCGTTTGGCGATCCGGTGGAGGTGCTCGACCGGCGCGAGCTGCTCGACTACATCGAATGCATGCGCATGGGGAAGTGGTTCGAGCCGCCGCTGCCGTGGGAGGGGCTGGCGCGCTCCTTCCGCGCGGCGGCGCATCACAGCTCGGCCATCTATGTGAAGCGCAACATCCTAGTGAGCACGTTCATTCCCCACAAGCTGCTCTCGCGCGCGGCGTTCGAGCGGTTGGTGATCGATTGGCAGGTGTTCGGGAACGCGTACCTGGAGAACCGCATCAGCCGCGCTGGCTCGAGCATGGGGCTGCAGCCGGCCCTGGCCAAGTACATGCGCCGAGGCGTGGATCTGTCGACCTACTACTTTGTGCAGAGCTACCAGCAGCCGCACGAGTTTGCGCCCGGCACGATCTTTCATCTGCAGGAGCCGGACATTAACCAGGAGGTGTACGGCTTGCCGGAATACCTGTCGGCGCTCAATGCCACCTGGCTCAACGAGTCAGCCACGCTGTTCCGCCGGCGGTACTACAAGAACGGGTCGCACGCGGGCTTCATCCTGTACATGACCGACGCGGCTCACAGCCAGGACGACGTCGACCGTCTGCGGGAGGCGATGAAGAGTGCCAAGGGACCGGGGAATTTCCGCAACCTGTTCATGTACGCGCCCAACGGCAAGAAGGACGGGATCCAGCTCTTGCCGGTGTCAGAAGTGGCGGCGAAAGACGAGTTCTGGAACATCAAGAACGTGACGCGCGACGACCAGCTTGCCGCGCACCGCGTGCCGCCGCAGCTCATGGGGATCATTCCCTCGAACACCGGCGGCTTTGGTGACGTGGAGAAGGCCGCCAAGGTGTTCGCGCGCAATGAGGTGAAGCCGCTGCAGGATCGGCTGCTGGCGATCAATGAGTGGGTGGGGGAGGAGGTGGTGCGGTTTGCACCGTACACGCTGGACGGGACTGAGCCCGTCGCTGCGTGATTTCTTCAGAGGCGATACCCTAGTACGCCTTGACCTCGACAATCTTTGCGGTGGCAACGTCCCTGTATGGCGACATGGCTTCGAACCGCCACGACTGCCCGGGCTCCAGCGCCGTTGTGCTTGCCATGGTGATGCCAAGCTGTGAGCCTGCGGCATCGAGAAGCGCAAAGGTAATGAAGATTTGGCGCGTCCTCTGCCCGGTGTTGTTGTGCAGAATCCCTTGAACCGCCGGCAAGCCGGCTGGCGTCATCACCAGCGTCAGGTCCGTAACAGGGAGGTTGGCAGCTTGCCCGTACGCGCTGGAGAGCGAAGTTGCTGCTGCAATGGCCACGATGGCATGTTGAAAACGCATGTCATATTTCCTATGAACAGGGTGGAAAGGAAAAGATAGACGGCTGCAGGCAAGCCGCACCGACACATAGAACCCAGGGGAAGTTATGCCGAAAGAAGCCCTTGTCGTCTTGGCGAACATCGTCGCGATTATCGTGATGGGCATTGCAGTTGTGCGTCTCCGCCAGTACGACCCGCCTCAACACGAGCAAGATGAGAACGGCCCCTGACGCGAGAGCTTGAGCGGTCAGCGAAGCTGCAGTGCTGGCGGAAAAAGCCCCAGCCATTGGAGTAAAAGGCTTTCAAAGGTCGGCGTAACGGGGCAGCAGGTCTTGGTCTACGAGGCGGACCTCAATCTTGTTTGCGATCTTGACGTGCTCGGGGTTATCGGCCGAAAACGGTTCGTCGGTCACGCTCACGATGATGGTGCCAGTCTGCTTATTCTTCTCCCCGAGTACAGGTACGAGCGCACCAGCTTCGGGCACCTGTTGTGCCGTGAGTATCTTCGGCAGATACAGCATCCAACCGACGCCCGGACGGTCGGGGAAGACCTGCTGCATTGAAAAGTACTTGTAGGGGCCGACTTCCAGCGTTCTTGCCGGCCAAATCTCGAGTAACCCACGCACGAAAGGCAGAACCCGTTCTTTGTCTGCAAGCGCAGCAACACGTTTGGATTGCAACGAAAACGTGCTGTTGCCGCCGTGTTCGTGCGTCGACAGTGAAGAATCCAATGCCACTCCGCCATCGCCTTCGGTTCCATTCCAGACGCCAGTCATGCGAAGCCATGGCGTTTCCTCATCCTGCTTTTCGGCGGCCAAGATCGCAATGGCGGCAGGCGTTGGACCGTCTTTGTCAAAGGCAGGATTGAGCAGAGAGTGCTCGGGCGTATCGGCCGGTGGATACCAGTGGTCAATAGGGAAGCCGAGTGGAACGAGGAGCTTGGCAACGCGCCATAGATCACGCAGTTGCTCGCTTTCGGTCGGAAGCTGGGCGTTCCTTAGGCTGAATGTCAGGCTGATTTGCATAGTTATGGCTGCAGCAGAGTTCGGATCGCCAGGCGTTGAGCTGCGAACTGCCGGGTGAAGTACCGATAGGATATCGGCTCCATGAAGTACCAATTCAGCGTGGTCGGCGAGCTTTGTCGGACGACCATGCTTTGAACGCTAGCCTGCCTACGAATCTTGATCACCCCGTCGATTTTGAAGAAGAACTTTGGGTTGCCATCTTCAGGGTCAAAGAACTGATCGTATTTTGCCTTGGCCTCTTGGAGCAGGCATGCAGACGACCGGAAGCCGTCGAAGTCCACGCCCGCAAAATTCCACTCCGTGTATGGCGCGAAGCCAGTGATGCGGGCTTGATAAGCGCGTGACACGTCGGACATGTTCCACCGGCGGGTGACCAGGGGTCCCTTATCTGGCGGACACTCTTTGCACTTCTCTTTCGCCTTGGTCTGCGCCTCGGTCTGCGCGATGGGGGACGTGCGAGCGTTGTCTGCCTCTTCCTTGCGCTTGCGTGCCTGATCAATGGCGGCGCCTCCTGCGACCGTGACGCCCAGGGCGACTAGCAGGCGGCCCAGTGCCGCCTCAATGAGTACGGGCGCAGCTGCGACCATCAGAGACCTCCATCCAGTTTCTTTTGCAGCACTGCCTCAAGGTCATCAAGCCGCTGCTCAGGCGTAGCACCGGGCTTTCGGAGGTAGTCCTCGATCACGGGGTCGACGATCAACGCCGGTGCATCTGCTGCCATGTACATGAGCCAGACGATGTGAGGTGTGGAGGTGAAGCCGATGCGCACAGCGTAGTCGTACGCCTGTTGCATGCGACTGAGAATGACCTCGCGGCCGGGGATCGGAACTAAATCGGGGCGCTTCGCCAAGAACTGGTCTGTCACGCCCGCGACGAAGTGGCCGGCGTCGCAGGCCTGCAGCGCCTGCCATTGGCTTTCATCAAGCGTCAGCATGCGCTCTCCCGATGTGCATGCGCTGGTCGTTGTGCAACAGGTGCCATTCGTAAATGTGGGCGAAGAAGGATTCGCGCTGTTTTGCAGTGAGAACCTTGGCGAGGCTCACAAGCACGCGCGGATCCCAGAACCGCAACAACGCGATACGACCATCGGGGAGGCGTGCGTCAAGGTGGGACTGCAGCAACTGCCTGAGGCCGTGCAGGTCCGCTGCGGAAATCAGCCATGTAACGGAGGGGGCTTCATGCTCGAGCCGGGCGAGGTCCGCAATGAATGCTTCGTCTGCTGTTTCGGCGTCGGCAAGCCACGGTCCAGCATGTGCGAGGGCGCCGTCTGCGGTTCCGTGGAACAACGAGGCTAGGCCCGCCCTCGGTTCAAGGCGCTCCCCGCGATGGCTTTCGTATTGCACACCGTCCACGAGCCCGTACAGGCGCAAGGTCGGCTGGTGCGCCCGCAGTTGTGCAAGGCGGTCCGCCACATCGTGTGCCATCTTCAGCCTCGCATGACGGTCGAGCTGCCGCTCGCGGCCGCTTTCATCAGGCATTCAAGGCAAATACCGGACGTGGTTGGGGCAGCGATCGCGGCGGCCTGGGCTGCGAGGTTTCCCGTGTTCGGGCTTCCCGAAACCATGTCGGTGGCGGTACCGGACGCCTGGCTGCTGAGCAGGCTGGCTCCGCACGCCGTCTTGTCCATGTGGCGGGCATAGGTGTTACCGGCGCCGTCGACGACGATGCCGTTTCCTTTAAGGATCGGAAATGTTCCTTTGCATTTCGGACACACCGTCATGTCGCCCGAGCGCGCCATGGGCTTGCCCAGCATGGTCGAGGTCGGATCGCCGGTGATGACCGTGCCGCCGTGGGTGGTCTTGTCGCCTACGACAATAAATGGCTGCTGTCCTGGCACGTGTGGCCTCCATGTGCTGCGCGTTGCCCGGTGCCCCGGGGGGCAGGCGGCGCCATGCTAGCGAGGATTGCCAACGTCGGTGCTGAAAGAAATTGAATTCTGATTTGAGGGGTCGGCTGTCCCTCGCGCCGCTCAATCTGCGATTCGGCAGACGTAGCACGGGCTGCAGGAAACGGCCATAGAGGCGGCCTGCGCCCGGCGATGCTGGGCCCGTCGGGCTAGGCGATCGGCCGCCTGCGGGCTTCGTATGCCGCCGGAGAGGCACGCCCGGGGGACGGGGTGGGCGGTTGCCGGGGCTTCATCGCCCCGGCGCGCGCGGTTGGGACCCCGCCTCACCTGCGCGCTTCATTGAGTGGTTTTTATGCAGGCACCTGATGGCCTCACAGCGGCTCGCAGCAACGTGCGGCGGCGTCAGTGACGGTGCAAGAAAGCTATGCAAATCTATGCGCCATGCCTATGCAGAAATGACGGAGGGCAAACACAAAGCCCACCTTTCGGTGGGCTCCTGGGCGCATAGCTTCAGGCCATCATGAGACTACTGACGTGCAAGAAGATCACGCAGGCCTCCCTGGACCCGGTCAAAAGCCTCCAGGCCATCGACCGAAAGTCCCGCTCGTTCGGCTTCTTCGCGCATCGCCTTTAACTTTTTTTCGACTTTCTCCGCTTCCACACCCTCAGAAAAGATTCGAAGGAATGTCTGCCAATAGACTGCTGGGATTCCCGATATTGGCTGCTGCAGCAACGCTTCGATAAAGGCCGTCATCAAACCTCCGCGTGCGACTCTCCCGAAATTCTTTCCTTTATCTTTGCTCGCTTCGTCATTGAATTTATCGCCCTTTGAGGGATATGGTCGCGCATCTTTGGCGTAGTCAATTGACGCCTCGTCTCCGGTAACCCCTCGCAACGTGGTCCAGTAGTGATTTCGATGCTCGGCAGCGTACGCCGCTTCGTCAATGAATGGACGCAGAAGCTTGGGTGTGCCGGAAATGACTTCATCCAGTCCCCACGGAAACACTACAAGCAGGTCTTGCGGCGCGCATGCTAGCGCTGAGGCCTTATATCGGAACGAGGGCTCGCCTTCCTTGGACAGAATAAACCAGCCTTTTAGTTCGATCCCCATAATGATCCGATCGGCCTCCGGCACACCGGGTGCCGTAGTCTGAAGGCGCACATCTGGGAACACCTGTGCCTGCCGTACGAATGAGTAAATTTCATACTCGCCATCGGGGTCCCACAGCTCCCGAAGGTCGTTCAGATTTTCTACGACGGAAGACTCAATCGCCGCCCCTAGTGGGGTGTTTAACGTAAAGAGATCTGTGGCGCTGATACCAGCAATCCGTAGTGCGGTGCGAAACCGTGCTGGAAGGGCATGGAGTGCATCGATCACGCGATCGTATAGAGCGCGATGCTTCCAGTCGTTAGCCGGTCCATTGGTCCGAACCGGGACCTTTTTTGTCATGAAGCCACCTTGAGGGCTGTAGGTGCAAGAACTTGCGAAACTCTGGCAGCCGCGACTTCAAAGAACTCACCGTTCATTTCCGCTGCGTGCGCAAGGCGGCCACATTGCAACGCGGCAACGGTTGCCGACATCAGGCCGCCGAAAGGCTCCCATACAACATCACCTGGATCGCTCGCGGCCAGTATCTGCCGCTCCATGAGCGACAAAGGTTTTTGGTTTGCATGCATGTAACCGGGACCGTTGAGCTTTTTCACCCGTTCGGCTCCATGAACAGGAGGCTCACTCCATACGTTGGTTCGTCCGTGTACGTGCGTCCACTTGGCCCGCATTCTTTCCCACATATCTGCGGAAGGCGGGTTAACACCATCCAGCGAGAAATAGGGGCGAGAGGTTTTTCGACCATGCTTCGCACACCATTTGGCCATTGCGACAACTGCGTCGCCAGGAGGGAAGTACCACAGGTGACACTGCGTTAGGTACTTCCGCGTCGCCGCATTTTTTACGCCGCATGCAGCGTTGCTCTGCGCCATAGGGAGACCTGATCGTTGCCACTCGTAGCGCAACCACTCCTTAATGGGGACTTGGTTTCCTTCCAAGGTCGGCAACGTAGCCTTTCGCGTGTATCGGACCGCGACCTCCGTCACTACAGGTAATCCGCGGATCGTCTTCGAATTGACGTTACCGGCGATGTGAGCGATGCCCTTGTCCCAAATCACCGTTTCTTCGTACTGCCAGCCATTCAACTCCAGCGCTGGGTGTGCCTTGGCCCACCCTATTTCAGTATTCCAAAACCAAAGAGTGGTGAAAGGCTGAGAGTGTCGAGCCCATGCGGCTGCATGCGGGGCATACCACTCTGCAAGGCCGTCAGGCGTGACAGGCTCTCCCGGGAACTTCCCGAGTCCGTAGGGGCCATCTGAAATTATGACCGTCGGCGGCAGCCATTGATCATAGACTTGGAGCGCGTCGCCCTTGTAAAGGGAGGCAGGCCCTAGCCTGAGTGTCTGGTCGTCCGTTCGCGCAACAGCTATTCGTCGGCTTCGTGTCATAAACCACCTCGTGTACTGGCGCGGATTGTCTCACAGAGATCGGGCTCTGGTCCTTCGCGCTCGCGGCACTCGATGAGCTGTACCTCGGGCTCGAAATTCGATCGCCGCGCCTGCAATAATTCGTTTCTGTACATGCGCCGCTCCGGCTAAAAGATTCCGGTATCTACTGAACAGCGCTTAGCAACAAAAAGCGAAACGGCCGCACATCGGCGGCCGTTTCGCTGGGCTTCGCTGCCTACAACACTGACTAGCTAGTGAGCGTGCTGTGCCTCTTTCATCCGTCGCACTTCAAACGCGAATCGCGAGCGGATCATGTCATTAATTTGGCGGTTCGAACCCTCAAATCGCAGTGTCGCCTTGATCCGATCAAAGGACACCTTCTCCAGCAAGGCGATGAAGGCCGAGTTCACGAAAGAAGAAGGCACGGCGTCAACACCATCGAACGAGACCGTCACCGACTCCCCTTGCTGGATCGGATCGACAATCAGTCGGAAGATGACCTGTCCGTCAGCATTGCTGTAGCACTGCTTCACGTAGTCAAGAGCGCGGATCACCATTCGAAGTCCTCTTCATCTACTTCGTCGGCAACGAAAGACTGTGTGTTCAACGAGATGTGTACCAGAGTGCCGGGATAGAAGCCCGGCGCCGTTCGGGGCGTCCTGTTCACCACTGTCCCAGCCTTCGTACAAGAGTATATGCCTTGCCCGGAGTGGATGATGACGGATCCGCCGTTTGTTCGAACAACGTTGTTAATTAGGACCGCTAGGCCAGCGCCGCGGTTCCTCGGTGTTGTATTCGTGGTGAAACCTTCCCGACAGGCTTGCTCGATCGCTGCTTGGTCAGTGAGATCGGGCAGCGCTTTGCGCACATTCGCAGGGATACCGATGCCAAAATCCGAGATGCAAATTTTGACCTGGTGGCGCTTGGGATAGTGTTGAGCGAAGGCGCAGCCAATCGAAACAGTGGAGTGGTCTTCGATGTTGTTGAAGATTTCGAGAAAGCACACCTTGACAGTGGAAAGAGCCGCGTCGGTCACGCCCAACGCGTGGCCCAGCCACGGAATGAGCCGGTACTCCATGTATTCGTAGCTGCGCTTGTACTCCACGAGTTTGAGAGGAAGGGTCGTGGGCCGGACCTTGGATGCGGGATCCAACTGCCTTTTTAGGTAAAGCAGAAAGAAGCCCGAATCGTCGAGGAACTTCAGTGCGGGCGTGTCCGCGTTGAAGTTCGCAAACGTCACCTTTGCCCCAGAGTGCCTCAGGTACTCGATCAAGTTGCTGAGCACGCTGATGCCATCCGGTTCGATAAACTGCAATCGCCCGAAGTCGAAGACAATTCGGGAATACCGACAGTTCTGCTCCTCATCCATCACGCTGGCCACCAGCGCATACATGGTGTCCTTGTTGAAATGGTGAGGCAATTGCACTGTGTGCGAGCGGGGAGACAGGATGTGCCAGATCATGAAAAAATGTCTTTATCTGCTCACATTGTAGGGCACGAGACTTTGCCGAGCCGCCGAGAATCGGCACCGTCGGCGAACCACCGTCAATGAGGAGAAGTCGGCGGGACTGTAGCTATATTTCACCTTTCGCGCGCTTGGGTCAGCCCGCGCAACCTTGTTTTGTCTTGATTTTGCAGCTCGCGAGTTGCACAAGGCCTTGATTTATAAAGGGTTCGGGGTCATCCCCAAAACTCCGAAGGCAGGGGTTGACGACTCCGCCCCAGCCAACCTCACCTACGCCGCCTGTGCCGCATATGAATCGGGGTGTGCCGGTAATGTACCGAGCCGAGTCGGGTATCAGGCGGTCTTGCGTTTCTTCCTTGCTTCCGAAGCCTTATCCGATGTAGCATCCACGCTGGCTGCACGTTTTGAAAATCCGCGTGTCGGTGGTTCGATTCCGCCCCAGGCCACCAAAATTCTTCGTTCTGCAAGGTCCATCGATTTTGCAGAGCAACAAAAAAGACCTCCTCGCGAGGTCTTTTTTCTTTTCCGCGCGGGCTTTCGACACCGCGCCGTCTCCCCGTTCGCCGCGCCGATCAACGATCTGCGGCGCAGTGTCGCAGCAACAAAAAATATACCCGAGCCCTCTTGACGCAGCGCAGCTTAGGGTATACCTAGCGGCCCAAACTGCGCCAAATTGTCACAGGTCTCGGTATAGTGACTCAACGCTATCAGCGACAAGCACAAGGAGGCACTCCATGGCATTCGTTGGCACCGGTCACCACTTCCATTTCCACGCTTTCGACGGCATCAGCCGCAAGACGCGGTTGACGTGGTTGCGCAATGCTGCGGCGCTCACTTGCCTGATGGCGCTGATCGCGACGATGTGGGTAGGCGGCAATCTGTCGGCCCTGATGCACACGCCGCTGATGAGCGGGGTGTCGTCGCTCGGCGCGGTGATGATCCTGGCGTGCAGCTGCATGGCGGTGAGCCTGCTGGGCCTCGTTGCCGCGGGCTTCTTCCAGTTCCGCATGGAACAGCTCGACGCGCCGGCCGCCTGAGCCCACGCGTCACCGCACGAACGGAGGCCTCGGCCTCCGTTTTTGTTTGTCCGAGACGGCCGCACTTCGCGGCCGTCCTGCTTTGCGCAGCCCACGGGAGACCTCGGTGTTGACGCAATTGTTTCATTAACGTAGTTTACGAAACAATTGAATCAACACAGTCACTCCATGACGTTCGAAGAACTCATGCAGACGCTGCGCGACCGCGCGGGCAGTCTGTCTCCGCAGCTGCAGCGTGCCGCCATGCTGCTGGAAACGCACCAGCACGATATCGCGCTGCTTTCGATGCGCGATTTAGCCCGCCGCTGCGACCTGGCGCCGGCCACGTTCTCGCGCCTGGCGCGCGCATTGGGCTTCGAGGACTTTGCCGCGCTGCGCGAGATCTGCGTGAACCACCTGCGCCAGCAGGCGGACGGCTTTGCCGGTCGCGCCAGCACACTGCAGGGCAGCGATGCAACGGGCGCGTCCGACGCCGAGCGCATCGGAATGGCGATCGGCGCACATGTGCAATCGGCGTTTTCGGCGGCCAACATGGTGTCGCTGGAAACCGTCGCGGCCGCGCTATGCGCGGCGCGCCGCGTGTACCTGCTGGGCGCGCGCAGCTGCCTCGCGCTCACGCACGCGTTCGGCTACGCGGCGCAACTGTTTGACGACAAGGTCACGCTTTGCGCCGGCAGCGGCAACACGCTGGCCGATCCGCTGCGCTTCTGCGGCGAGGGCGACATCGTGATCGCCGTCACGTTCGACCCGTACACGCGCGAAGTCGTCGAGGCCATGCAGTACGCGCATGCGCGCGGGGCGCGGCTCGTCTACGTGACCGACAGCGCCATCGCGCCCGGTGCGGAACTCGCCTGGCAGCAACTCGTTGCGCCGGTGGCCATCCCCTCGTTTTTCCACTCACTGGCGGCGCCCCTGGCGCTGCTCGATGCCCTGCTGATGACCTGGTTCCGCCGCGCCGGCCCCACGGCGCTCGCGCGCCTGGCCGACAGCGACGCCCAGCTCAAGCAACAGCACGCCTACGTGCGCAACGCCCGCCGCAGTGAAGCGGCTGTCGCCGTGCCGCCCGCCCAACGTTGACTGCCCGACCGACCATGACACCGTCCACCACCTCCGTCTTCCACCGCGACCCGCGCAAGACGCTGCCCACTGCAATCGGCGGCGAGGGCATGACCCTCATCGACGCCGAGGGCAAGCGCTACCTCGACGCCTGCGGCGGCGCTGCCGTTTCGTGCCTCGGCCATGGCCATCCGCGCGTGGTCGAGGCCATCTGCAAGCAGGTGCGCGCATTGGCGTATGCGCACACGTCGTTCTTTACGACGGATGTCGCCGAGGAGCTGGCCGCGCGCCTCACCGCCGCTGCACCGGGCGACCTGGACCACGTGTACTTCGTCTCCGGCGGCTCGGAAGCGATCGAGGCCGCGCTGAAGCTGGCACGCCAATACTTCGTCGAGATCGGCCAGCCGCAGCGCCAGTACTTCATCGCGCGCAGGCAGAGCTATCACGGCAACACGCTCGGCGCGCTGGCGATTGGCGGCAACGCGTGGCGGCGTGAGCCGTTCCTGCCGCTGCTGGTGCCGGCGCATCATGTGTCGCCGTGCTTTGCCTACCGCGAGCGCCGCGATGGCGAGACCGACGCGCAGTACGTCCAGCGCCTGGCCGATGAACTCGAGGCCAAGATCAGGGAGCTGGGCGCTGAGAATGTGGCCGCCTTCGTCGCCGAAACGGTGGTGGGCGCCACGGCCGGCGCGGTGCCGCCGGTGGCCGACTACTTCCGCAGGATCCGTGCGGTGTGCGACCGCCACGGCGTGCTGCTGTTGCTCGACGAGGTGATGTCCGGCATGGGCCGCACGGGCTACCTGTTTGCGTGCGAAGAAGACGGTGTGGTGCCGGATCTCGTTGCCATCGCCAAGGGGCTGGGCGGCGGCTATCAGGCGATCGGCGCGACGCTGGTCAGCCGGCGCATTTACGACGCCATCACGAACGGCAGCGGCTTCTTCCAGCATGGCCACACCTACATCGGCCATGCGACGGCGTGCGCGGCCGCCCTCGAAGTGCAGAAGGTGATCGCTGAAGAACACCTGCTCGCCAACGTGCAGGCGCGCGGCGAACAACTGCGCGCGGCGCTGCGGACGCGTTTTGCCGATCACCCGCACGTGGGCGACGTGCGCGGCCGCGGGCTGTTCGTCGGCGTGGAGCTGGTGGCGGATCGCGCGACCAAGGCGCCGCTGCCGCCTGCCCGCAAGACGCACGCACGCGTGAAGGCCGAAGCCATGCAGCGCGGCCTGATGGTCTATCCGATGGGCGGCACGATCGACGGTCAGCGCGGCGACCACATCCTGCTCGCGCCGCCGTTCATCGCGACCGCACAGGACATCGACGCCATCGTCGAGCGCCTCGGCGATGCCGTGGACGCAGCCACCGCCAGCGCATTGGAGGCCGCGTGGTGACCCAGCCCATCGCCATCGCCGTCGCGCCCAACGGCGCCCGCAAGACGCACGCCGACCATCCTGCGCTGCCGATCACGCCCGGCGAGCTCGCCGCGTGTGCGCAGCGGTGCGTGGATGCCGGCGCCGCGATGCTGCATCTGCATGTGCGCCACCCGGACGGCACGCACAGCCTGGAGCCCGACGATTACCGTCCCGCCATCGCCGCCGTGCGGCAGGCCGTGGGCGACGCGCTCGTGATCCAGATCACCACCGAGGCGGTCGGCATCTACACGCCTGCGCAGCAGATGGCATCGGTGCGCGCGCTGCAGCCCGAGGCGATTTCCGCGGCACTGCGCGAGCTTGTCCCCGATGCGGGGCAAGAAGGCGAGGCGGCGCGCTTCTTCGGCGAACTCGCGGCGGCGCGCACGGCCATCCAGTACATCCTCTATTCCGCTGACGACGTGGTGCGCTACCGTGATCTGCGCGTGCGCGGCGTGCTGCCCGACACGCCGCACTGGGTGCTGTTCGTGCTGGGCCGCTACAGCGCAGGCCAGCGCTCCGACCCGGCGGACCTGCTGCCGTTCCTGCAGGCGTGGGCTGACGGCGGGGACATCACCGCCAACGTACCGTGGGCGATGTGCGCATTCGGGCCGCGCGAGGCGGAATGCGCGCTCACGGCGGCGCTGCTTGGCGGCCACGCGCGCCTCGGCTTCGAGAACAACATGGCGCTGCCCGACGGCAGCATCGCACCTGACAACGCCGCGCTCATCACCAACCTGCGCCGGCACATCGACGCGCTGCATCGGCCGCTGGCAAGCGCCGCCGAGCTGCGCGGATGGTTCGGGCGGTAGCGCCGCTTTCGTTTCGCCTGTCGACCTTTCACCTCGAAGAACTTCCCCAAGACGGCGTGGCACGGATCACGCCGCACCCCACAACCATTGGAGGACACCATGCGTCTTACCGCTCGTTGCATCCCGCTGGCGCTGGCCGGCATGTTCGCCACCGCGGCCCACGCCGAGGCACTCGACGGCACGCTCAAGAAGATCCAGGACAGCAACACGATCCTGATCGGCGTGCGCGAATCGTCGATTCCGTTTTCTTACCGCGACAGCAAGAACGAGATCGTCGGTTTCTCGGCCGATCTCTGCTCCCGCGTGATCGACGCCGTCAGGAAGAAGACGGGCAAGCCCAACCTGGAGGTCAAGCAGATTCCCGTGACCTCCCAGAACCGGACGTCTCTGGTGCAGAACGGCTCGGTCGATCTGGAGTGCGGCGTGACCACGCACCTGAAGTCGCGCGAGCAGCAGACTGCTTTTTCGACGACCTTTTTCATCGCCGGCACGCGCCTGCTGACCAACGTGAAATCCGGCGTGAAGGATTTCCCCGACCTGGCGGGCAAGTCGGTCATTACCAACGCGGGCACCACGTCGGAACGCATCCTGCGCAAGATGAACGACGAGAAGAAGATGAACATGAACGTGATCAGCGGGAAGGATTACGGTGAATCGTTCCTCACGCTGCAGAGCGGCCGCGTGGCGGCGTTCATGATGGATGACGTGCTGCTGGCCGGCGCACGCACGCTGGCGCAGAAGCCCGACGACTGGGTCGTGACCGGCACGCCGCAGTCGTTCGAAGCCTACGGCTTCATGCTGCGCAAGGACGATCCCCAGTTCAAGAAGCTGGTGGACGACACCATGACCGGCGTGATGAAGAGCGGCGAGATCAAGACGCTCTACGCGAAGTGGTTCGAAAAGCCGGTGCCGCCCAAGAACCTGAACTTCAACTTCCCGATGAACGATCAGTTGAAGGCGCTGTACGCGAACCCGAACGACACGCCGTTCGAGTAAGCGCAGCACGCAGCATTACGCCACCGCCCGGGCCAACGCGGCGCGCTCTGCCTGCGGGATGCGCGCCGCCAACAGGTGGCTGGCGGCCCACTGCCCGGACTCGGCGGCGCCGTCCGTCCACGGGCTGCCAAGATAATCCCCCGCCAGCACGATCCGGCGATCACGCCCGAGCGTGGCGCGGTACGCCGCAATGGCACGCGCACGGCCGACGGGCGATCGCGGCTCGGCCGCTGCCCAACGCTGCACGTGTGCCGACACCACTGCGCGCTCCAGACCCGGCAAATGCGCTGCCATTGCCTCGGTGGCGAAGCGGATCAGCATGGCATCGTTCTGCGGCATGGCGCGCGTCGCGGCCTGCTCGCCAAACATCGCACAAACGATGGGGCCATCGCCTCGCCCTGCACCGTGTTGAAACGTCAGCGCCGCCAAAGGGCCGCCCTCCACGGGCGAAAACAGCGCGCCGTACGCCTGCGCGAATACCTTCGGTGCCGACCATGAAGGGGAGAGGCCCAGCGCCACGTGGATGCTCGGCGCGTAGGTCGCGTCGAGGACTGCGGCCTCGCCCAGCGACGGACGGGGCAACCAGGCCCGCGTTGCATGTGCAGGCGTGGCGAGCACCGCGCCGTCGGCGTTGATCCACTCCCCGTTGACGCACAGCCGCACGCCATCGGGGGTTTCGGCAACCTGTTCGACGTTGGCGCCGTAACGCACATCGAGCGACGCGGCCATCGCGCGCGGCAGCGCCTGCCAGCCGCCTTCGACGATCAGCGTGTCTGCGCCGCGAAATGCGCCGAGCGCGGCCAGCAACGCTCGCGAGGTCCCTTTCAGCCGGTGAAAGTACAGACCGTGCACCATGGGTTCGAAGACGTACCGCGTGGCACCGCCGCCAAACACGCGTGTGGCCCAGTCCTGTGCGTCGGCGTCGTCGAATGCGGCCAGGCTGGCGTAGTGATTGGGGTCAATGCCGCGCGCCTCCCGCGCTGGGGCAAAGCCGCCTCGCAGCATCTGCCATGTTTCGCCCCAGGTGAGTTGGCCGGTGGTGGCAAGCGTCCATGGGCGTTTGGAATGCACGGCACGGAAGTCCTGCCCTCGCTGCAGCGCCGCCACGGCCGAAGTCTTGTGCAGCCGTGAGGACAACCCCGCCTCGTGCAGCAGCGGCAGCACGTGGCGATATCGCGACGACACGAATTGCGCGCCACATTCGATGGTGTGTCCGTGAAACGGCACGCTGAGGATGCGGCCGCCGGGCGCGCGCGCCGCCTCGAATACTGTGACGGCGCAACCCGCGCGCTGCAGATGCCGCGCGGCGTTCAGTCCCGCAATGCCCGCACCGACTACGATGAAATGTCGCATGGCCAGAAGGTGAATGGTGACGCGACTTACAATACCGGCCGGCCGCGCACCATACACAGCCTGTCAGTTTCTGCACGAGGACACCGCCATGCCCAGAACCACCCGCACGCGCTGGATCGAAGCCGGTTTCGAACTGCTCGACATGTATGGCGCGGACGGAGTCTCGGCCGAGCGCCTGGCGCGCCGTCTGAACGTGACGCGCGGCGCGTTCTATCACCACTTCAGCAGCCGCAACGACTACGTGCGCAGCCTCCTGGCCGAATGGGAACGCGCTTATACCGGCAGCATCCTTTCGCTCGTCAAACCCGACGACACCGCCGAGACACTGCTCATGCGCTACCTCGACGTGGCCGCATCGATGCATCCGGGGCGCGAAGTTGCCATCCGCGCGTGGGCCATGCGCGAGCCGCTGGTGGCGGAATATCTCGAACGCGTCGATTCGCAGCGGCTGGCCTTCGCCACACAACTGTGCGGCCTGCGCGGAGGCGTGCCCGACGACGCCGCCTTCTGGGGCCGCATCGCCCACCTGTGCTTCATCGGCACGCAGCAGACCACGGCACGGCCCGACCCTGAGGCGTTCCGGGCGTTCTTTCTGAAGTTGTTTGCGATGTCGCAGCGGCTGGCCGTGCCAGCCTAGCCGTCGGACTTAGATACCGGCCTGCGCAACGGCCTCGATGCGCGCCTGATGCACGGCCTGCTTGATGCGAGAGGGGTTGTCGGCATGGCGCTTGGCAACCGCACCGGCGTCGATGGATGCGGCGGCCTGCAACGCGCGCAGCAGACGTTCGGTTTGCGGATAGGCGCGGTCTTCAAACCCGAGCCGGCCGCGTGCATCGGCTTCGCACGCCTGCAGGGCCTGCCGGAAACGGTCCGGCTTGCGCAGCGCATCGCAACGCTCGAGCAGGCGCACCAGCGCGGCGGCATCGAAGCCGTCGCTGCGGTGGATGTTGCCGTGCTCGCGCGCGACGACGACGGCCAGGTCGCGGCATTCGGTCGGCACGCGCAGGCGCTGGCAAACGGCTTCGATCATCGGCACGCTGCGCGCTTCATGGCCGATGTGGCGCGGCAGCACGTCCTCGGGCGTGGTGCCTTTGCCGAGGTCGTGCACCAGCGCGGCAAAGCGCACCGGCAGTGATGTGCCCATCGCGGCGGCCGTTTCGATGACCATCATGGTGTGCACGCCGGTGTCGACTTCGGGGTGATAGTCGGCGCGCTGCGGCACGCCCCACAGCCGGTCGAGTTCCGGCAGCAGGCGCACCAGCGCCCCGCAGTCGCGCAGCACGGCGAACATGCGCTGCGGATGGGCTTCCATCAGGCCGCGCGCAATCTCCTGCCACACGCGCTCGGGCACCAGCGCATCGACTTCGCCGTCCTGCACCATGCGTTGCATCAGCGCATTGGTTTCGGGCGCGACATGAAAGTCGGCAAAGCGCGCAGCAAACCGCGCCAGGCGCAGGATGCGCACCGGGTCTTCCATGAACGCATCCGACACATGCCGGAACGTGCGCGACGCCAAGTCGGCCTGTCCCCCGTACGGATCGACCACCGGGCCGACAAGCGCGCCGTCTTCCGCCACGCGCTGCGCCATCGCATTGATGGTCAGGTCGCGGCGGATGAGATCGTCTTCGAGCGTGACGTCCGGCGCGTAGTAGACCGAGAAGCCCTTGTAGCCGGCGGCCGTCTTGCGCTCGGTGCGGGCAAGCGCGTATTCGGCATGCGTCGCGGGATGCAGGAAGACCGGGAAATCCTTGCCGACCGCCCGAAAGCCACGTGCCTCCATGGCTTCCGGCGTGGCGCCGACCACAACGTAATCCCGGTCCTGCACCGGCAGCCCGAGCAGCGCGTCCCGAATGGCGCCGCCCACGGCATACACCTCCAGCCCATGCGTGGCCGGATCGACAACGGCTTCGTCGTGCGCTGCGCGTTCCGTCATTGATTGGCTGCGACCAGCGTGTCCTCGTCCGGCGCCGTGCGGTAGGGCTCGTCGTCGGGGAGGAAGTCGTGCTCGGCGCGGGCGCCGTCGATCCATTCCTGCATGGCGGGCAGATTGAGGATGTGATCGGCATAGGCCTTCGCCACATCGGGCAGGCGCACGCCGTACGTCGCGAAGCGGCTGACCACCGGCGCATAGAACGCATCCGCGACCGTGAAGTGGCCGAACAGGAACGGGCCTTCGGCCGCGTACTTCTGACGCAGCTCGGTCCACATGGCCGCAATGCGGTCGATGTCGCGCTGCACGGCCACGTTCCAGCCCATGCCGGGCAGCACGGCCGTCACGTTCATCGGCATGTTGTTGCGCAGGTTGGTGAAGCCGCTGTGCATCTCGGCGCAGATCGAGCGGGCGTGCGCGCGGGCCTTCGGGTCAGCCGGCCACAGCTGGGCACGCGGAAAGCGCTCGGCGAGCGTCTCGCAGATGGCGAGCGAATCCCACACGTTCATATCGCCGTCCACCAGCACGGGCACGCGGCCGGCAGGCGAATGACGTGCCACGTCGGCGGCAAAGGTCTCGCTCAGCAGGCGCACGCGGATCTCTTCGAACGGAATGCCGGCCTGCTTGGCCAGCAGCCAGGGGCGTAGCGACCACGACGAATAGTTCTTGTTGCCGATGACCAGTTTCATGATTCCCGTCCTTGGAGAGTGCACAGCGAGGGTTGCAAGGGTTCGCCAGCTTGAGGTGCGCCGCGCCCGTGTTGTTGTGCGAGATTGGGGGCGGCGGCGCAAGGCGAACGGTCCATTCTAGCCCTGCGCTGCAGCGCCACAAAATGAAACCCATTCGCCACCATTGTTAAGGTGGCTCACAAGCAAAGCCCGTTCCGCTACCGATGCGAGCCCATGCCGGGGCGCAGCGCCCGATCCGGCCGGAAGCCGGCCAGCGCAGGCAGCATCACCGCTTCCATGCCGAGCGGGTGGATGCCGAGTTCCGGCGCGACCGGCTCGGCGCTGATGCTGTCGACGCGCATGGAGTCGAGGTTGTCGCGCGAGATGGGCGCTCCGGGCAGATGTTCGAACAGCGCGGCCTGCATGCGGCCCAGGCCTTCGGGCAGCGGCACGATCCAGCGTGGATGGCCGCTGGCGCGCCCGGCAAACCGCATCAGCTCGGCGAGCGTGTACACGCGCGGGCCGACCAGCGGATACGCGTGCCGGACGGTGGCCGGATTGTCGAGCGCATTGACGAAGGCGGCGGCCACATCGTCCACGTATACCGGCTGGAAGCGGGCGTCGGCGCGGGCCAGCGGAACGAACGGCGCCATGCGCTGCAAGCGGGCGAACAGGTTGAGAAAGTGATCGTTCGGGCCGAACACCACCGATGGACGGAACACCGTCCAGTGCAGACCGCTGTCCATGACCACGCGCTCGCCGTCGCCCTTGCTGCGCTGATACATCGATGGGCCGGCAGGATCGGCGCCCAGCGCGCTCATATGCAGCAGCCGCTTCACGCCATGCCGGCGGCATGCGGCCACGATGCGGCGCGGCAGATCGACATGCACGCGCTGGAAATTCGGCCCATACGGCATCTCGCGCGCATCCTGCAGCGTACCGACCAGGTTGATGACGGCGCAGTGCTCGCCGCCGCGTTCGGTCAGCGCCAGGAAGAGGGCGTCGAGCACGTCGTCGGCATAGATGTCGGCGTCCATCACGTCAACGCGAGGCAGCAGCGTGAGGTTGTGTGCCCGGGCAGATTCGGCGTCACGCGTGGGCACGATCACACGGCCGTCGGGCAGGCCGGGCGCGGCAAACGTCTGCGTCACGAGCCGGGAAAGCAATTGCGTGCCGATGAAGCCGGTGCCGCCAAAGACGAGCAGATTGGAGGTATGCATGGCCGCATCTCCAAAAGGTGGGGGGCATCACCACAATACAACCCGAACGCGCCCGACCCCAAGGGCGTGCGATGCGCCGTGCAGCGTGCGCCACCACTGTGATCGCGAATGCGCATGCGAATGAAACAACGCCCGCATCACAGCGGGCGTTGTTTCGGAGCGGGAAAGCGACTCAGGGCAGGTCGTCCGGGGTGACGGCTTCCGGCGCCACCTTGCCCAGCCGATCCTTCAGCGATTGCGAGCGACCGGTGAGCAGCGCGCTGTAGTACGTCGCATTCGACAGCACGTTCTTCACATACGTGCGCGTCTCGTTGAACGGAATCGTCTCGGCGAAGATCGCGCCTTCCACCGGACGCGTGAGCGTCGAGCGCCAGCGCTTGGGGCGGCCCGGGCCCGCGTTGTAGCCAGCGGTGGCCAGCGTCATCGAATTCTCCAGGTTGTTCAGGATCATCGACAGGTACGCCGTCCCGAGCAGCACGTTGGTATCGATATCGCTCATCTGCGAAACGCGGAAGCCGGGCAGGCCGATCTTCTTGGCAATGTGCTTGGCGGTTTCCGGCATCACCTGCATCAGGCCAGACGCGCCCACCGACGAGCGCGCATCCATGATGAAACGCGACTCCTGCCGGATGAGGCCGTACGTCCAGGCAACGTCCAGGCCCACGGCATCGGCATTGCGCTGGACCACGTTCAGGTACGGGGTCGGGAAGCGCAGCGAGAAGTCATGCTCGGCCTTGGTCTTGTCGGCCGAGTTGACAGTGCGATCGAGCAGGCCGAGCTTGCGGCCGTATTCCGCCGCGGCGAGCAGCTCGCGGTCGCTCATGTTGCGCAGTTCCCAGTTCCACTCGCGGTTGCCCTCGAAGCGCAGGTTCATGTCGTACAGGCGCTTGGCGCGGCCGAAGCCCGGATGGTTGCGGCCCATCACGTCGACCTCGGCGTCAGTCACGGTCGTACGCGGCGGCACGGTGATGCGCTGGCCCAGCTCTTCCAGCGCCAGCTGCCCGTAGAAGTTGAACTGGCCGGCAATCGACTGGAACTGCTTGGCTGCCTCGTCGCCGCGGCCATCGGCCTTGAGCGCGCGGCCATACCAGTACGTCCACGCCGGATCGCGGCTGCGCAAGGTGGGGCGCATGGTTTCTATTGCCTGGCGCACCATCTTCCAGTCGCCGGCACGCAGGGCGGTGCGCACGCGCCACTCCTGCGATTCGTCCGACAGCCACGCATCGCCGCCGAGCTTCATCTGGCGGCGGTAGGCATCGAGCGCATCGGGCGTCTGCTTCTTGGCAGCGTACTGGCCGATCACGCCCCAGCCGGCGCCTTGCTCCTCGCGCGAGAGGCCGCCGCTCTGCGAAAGCAGGTAGGCCGTTGCCTGCGACGGATCGGTGCGCGCCATGCGCGTCACGTTGGCGAGCGTGTCGTTGTCCACGCGGTCGCCCGCATCGGTACCGGGCAGCACGGCCGCAATGCGCGCGGCCTGCGTGACGAGGTTCTGCTCCAGCGACAGCCGCGCCGCAAAGGCCACGTCTGCACGGCTGAACTGGTTCGATTGCGCGAGATAGCCGATCAGGTCGACACAGCCTTCGCCGTAGCCCTTCGGATCGAGCAGCGTGTTGCGCGCGTCGGCGGCCACGTTCTGGCCCTTCATCGCACGCGAGAGCAGCGCGTAGCACTCGACCTGGGCGTCGTCCTTGAGCACGAACTTCGGATACTCGGCATCGAAGGTCGCCCAGTCGCGCTTCTTGCCGAGCACCAGCAGCCAGTCGTTGCGCAGACGGTCGGCAATCGCTTCACCCTGGTAGCGCTGCAGGAACGCGCGAACTTCGTCTTCCGGCGCATCGATGCGGGCGTAGCCGCTGGCATCGAAGAGCTGTGGCTTGATGCGGAAATACTGCACGTACGACGGGATCGGGTAGTCCGACAGGCTGTCGGCCAGCTCCCAGCTGCGGGTGACGTCGTTGCGGCGCGCGGCGTTGCGCAGCTCGACAAACGCGTCGTCCGGATTGGCCGGAATGCCTTGCGGCGCCTGCCGCTTGGCGGCCACCGCGAGGGGCGCGGGCCCGATCACGCTCATGCCCATCAGACCCGCAAAAGCCAGCGCTACCGCGCGATATACTGCCTTGGCCTTCAATGCCATCTCCTACCCCATCCCATCACTGTTAGGTCCGTCGATTATCCCATGCCGCCCCTGAGCGACCCGCACGATCCGGCCAATCCGACCACCCCGATCGAGTCTCGCCGCGCCCTGCGCGCCATGCTGCTCGACGCGCGTGCATCGCTGCCCGATCGTGTTGCGCATGACGCTGAGCTTGCGCGGCACCTGGCAGACCTGCTGGCGGCGCTGCCCGTCAAACGGCTGGCGGCCTACTGGCCAACGCAAGGCGAGTTCGATGCGTTGACCGTGCTGGCCCATTGGCTGGGGGCCGACGCCACGCGCCATGCGCTGCTGCCCGTGGTGACAGACAAGTTTTCGCCCTTGCAGTTTCGGCGATGGACGCCCGAATGTGAAATGACACCGGGCGCCTACAACATCCCCATCCCCCGCTCGGGCGAGGTCGAAACACCCGATGCACTGCTGATACCCTGCGTGGGCTTCGATGCGCAGCGCTATCGCATCGGCTACGGCGGCGGCTTCTATGACCGCACGCTGGCCGCGCTGCACGCCGCCGGCCACCGGCCGCGCACCATCGGCATCGCATTCGAGGCGAACCGGCTCGAATCCATCGCGCCGCAGTCGCACGACATCGCGCTCGACTGCATCGTCACCGAGCGCGGCGTGTTTTGAATCGAAAATCGATCGAAGGAACCTGCATGCCGCACACGCTGACCACCGTTGCCGAACTCGAAGCCGTCTACGGCGCCCCGAACCCGCGTTCGCTGCTCAAGGAGATCGACCACCTGAACGCGGACTACCGCGCCTTCGTCGAAGCTTCCCCATTCATCGTGCTGTCGTCGGTGGGCGCTGGCGGCACGGACGCCTCGCCCAAGGGCGACGCGCCAGGCTTCGTGCGCATCGTCGATGACCGCACGCTGGCGATTCCCGACCGCCCCGGCAACAACCGCATCGACAACCTGCGCAACATCGTGGAAGACGGGCGCGTGTCGGTGCTCTTCATCGTGCCCGGCGTGGGCGAAACCCTGCGCGTGAACGGCGCCGCCACGATTTCGGTCGACCCGGCACTGCTTGCATCATTTGCCGTACGCGACAAGCTGCCGCGCAGCGTGATTCTCGTGAAGGTGCGGTCGGTGTACTTCCACTGCTCAAAGGCGCTGGTGCGCTCGAAGCTGTGGGAACGTGCGCAGGAGGCGGCGCCCGCGCTGCCCACCGCCGGCCGGATCCTGCAGCACATCAGCGGCGGCACATTCGATGGTGACGCTTATGACCGTGAATTGCCCGAACGGCTGAAGACGACGCTGTATTGAGCGCTCAGCGCTTGCGGGGAGTGCGCTTTGCGGCGACCTTCCTGGCCGCCGTTGTCGTGTTGCGCGCGCGCTTCGGCTTGGCGGCCTTGGCGTTTGCATCGCGCAACGCAGCTTCGATCGCCAGCCGCGCCCAGTCGCGCAGCGGCGGGCCGCCATCGAGCGCCTCGGCGGGCGCACTCAGGTAGCCTGTCATGGTGATGGTGCGGCCGCCGCGCTCGTAGCTGAACGGCGTGCAGTTTTCTGCGAGAAAGCGTTCGCGGGTGAGGCCGTCCACGCGCAGGTAGCACGTGCCGCGGATCACCAGCGCAAAGACGATGTCGTCGTAATACAGCGCGGCGCCACTGAACATGCGCCGCGCCCGGATCGCGCCGATCTGCGCGGCCAGCGGCTGGAGCTCATCCAGCAGCCACGCGATCAGCGGATCCGGCGCGGCCGCCATTCACAGCCCCAGGCGCTGCCAGATCGCCCGCGTGGCCGTCGCCGTGTTCAGCGTGTAGAAGTGCAGGCCCGGCGCGCCGCCTTGCAGCAGCCGGTCGCACATCGCCGTCACGACATCCAGGCCGAACGCGCGGATGGATTCGCGGTCGTCGCCAAAGCTTTCCAGCCGCTTGGCGATCCAGCGCGGCACCTCGGCGCCGCACATCTCGGAAAAGCGCATCAGTTGCGACGAGTTCGTGATGGGCATGATGCCCGGCACGATCGGCACATCCACGCCCACCTTGCGGGCGTCTTCCACGAACTGGAAGTACGCATCGGCGTTGAAGAAGTACTGCGTGATGGCGGAGTTCGCACCGGCCTTCACCTTGCGGGCGAAGTTGTCCAGATCGTGCCGGGGCGAGCGCGACTGCGGGTGGTATTCCGGGTACGCCGCCACCTCGATGTGGAACGTGTCGCCGGTTTCCTGGCGGATGAACTCGACCAATTCGTTGGCGAAGCGGAATTCACCGATCTCGCCCATGCCCGAGGGCATGTCGCCGCGCAGCGCGACGATGCGGCGGATGCCGTGTTCGCGGTACGTGTTCAGGATGCTGCGGATGTTCTCGCGCGACGAGCCCACGCACGACAGGTGCGGCGCGGCCTCGATGCCTTCGCGCTGGATTTCCACCACCGCGTCGAGCGTGCCCTGCTGCGTGGTACCGCCCGCGCCGAACGTCACGGAGATGAAGCGCGGCTTGAGCGGCGAGAGCTGCGCGCGCGTGTTGCGCAGCTTCTCGGCGCCTTCCGCCGTCTTGGGCGGGAAGAACTCAAAACTGAATTGACGATCTTGCATAACGGCTCTAAGCCTCGCGAAGCAGCAGGCTGGACAGCAGCCACGAGATCACGCTGTACAGGATGGAGCCCAGCAGCGCCGCGCCAAAACTGGCCACCTGGAAGCCCGCCAGCAGGTTGCCGACGAACAGGAACAGCAGCGCATTGATCACGAAGATGAAGAGCCCCAGCGTGAGCAGCGTCACGGGCAGCGTGAGGATCACGAGGATCGGGCGGATGAGCGTATTGACCAGACCCAGCACCAGCGCCGCAATCAGCGCGGAGCCGAAGCCGTTCACGTGGATGCCGGTGAGCAGATAGGCGACAAGGAGCAACGCCAGCGCGTTGATGATCCAGACAGCGAGCAGTCTCATGGAGCAGTCCTCGGTTGGAGAGCCGGCGGCCGGAATGCCGCCGGCGGGTACGGCTTAGTAACGATAGTGGTCAGCCTTGTACGGGCCTTCCTTCTTCACGCCGATGTACGCGGCCTGTTCGTCCGTCAGCTCGGTCAGTTGCGCATTCAGCTTCTTCAGTTGCAGGCGCGCGACCTTCTCGTCCAGGTGCTTGGGCAGCGTGTACACGCCCACCGGATACTTGTTCGAGCCCTTCTGCGCTTCCGTCCACAGCTCGATCTGCGCGATGGTCTGGTTGGCGAACGAGCTGCTCATCACGTACGACGGGTGGCCCGTGGCGCAACCCAGGTTCACCAGGCGGCCCTTGGCGAGGATGATGATCTTCTTGCCGTCCGGGAAGATCACGTGATCGACCTGCGGCTTGATCTCTTCCCACTGGTACTTCTCGATCGAGGCGATGTCGATCTCGTTGTCGAAGTGGCCGATGTTGCAGACGATGGCCTGGTCCTTCATCCGGGCCATGTGGTCGTGCGTGATGACGTGGTAGTTGCCTGTGCAGGTCACGAAGATGTCGCCGTGTTCGGCGGCGTAGTCCATGGTCACCACGCGGTAGCCTTCCATGGCGGCCTGCAGTGCGCAGATCGGGTCGATCTCGGTCACCCACACTTGCGCCGACAGCGCGCGCAGTGCCTGCGCCGAACCCTTGCCCACGTCGCCGTAGCCGGCCACGACGGCGATCTTGCCGGCGATCATCACGTCGGTCGCGCGCTTGATGCCGTCGACCAGCGATTCCCGGCAGCCGTACAGGTTGTCGAACTTGCTCTTGGTGACCGAATCGTTCACGTTGATGGCCGGGAAGCGCAGCTCGCCGCGCTGGGCCATCTGGTACAGGCGGTGCACGCCCGTGGTGGTTTCTTCGGTCACACCCTTGATGGCGTCGAGGTTGCGGCTGTAGAAGGTCGGGTCCTTGGACAGCTTTTCCTTGATGGCGGCAAACAGGAAGGTCTCTTCTTCGCTGGTCGGCTTGGCGATCACGGAGGCATCCTTCTCGGCCTTGGCACCCAGGTGCAGCAGCAGCGTCGCGTCGCCGCCGTCGTCCAGGATCATGTTCGGCGTGCCGCCGTCATGCCATTCAAAGATGCGGTGCGTGAAGTCCCAGTATTCCTTGAGCGACTCGCCCTTGAACGCGAACACCGGCGTGCCCGAGGCGGCAATCGCGGCGGCCGCGTGGTCCTGCGTCGAGAAGATGTTGCACGAGGCCCAGCGCACGTCGGCGCCGAGTGCCTTGAGCGTCTCGATCAGCACGGCGGTCTGGATCGTCATGTGCAGCGAGCCGGCGATGCGCGCGCCCTTGAGCGGCTGGCTGGCGGCAAATTCCTCGCGAATCGCCATCAGGCCGGGCATTTCGGTCTCGGCAATGGCGATTTCCTTGCGGCCCCAGTCGGCCAGCTTGATGTCGGCGACGAGGTAGTCGTGTTTCAGATCGGTGACAGCGTTCATTGGATCACTCCGGAAAAGATGGGTGACCGCACGCTGGGGAGACGGGGGAGCAGCAAACCTGCCCGGATGGATGCGTTCTCGCCATCGTGTAGCCACGATACTGCGAGCGCCGTTTGAACTTCCGAGCCTGGCGGTTGGGGCAGTGCCCACCCGTTGCAACGCTCCTCGGAATGGGCTGGATTGTAGCGGATTTGGGTAGCGGCCACCACGGCAGCTCAAGGCTCCAGCAGCATGTCGAGCATCCGTTGCGGATTCGCCAAAAAGTCACGCGTGACTTGGAAGTGCACGGTCTCTTCATAGGCGATGCGCCGGATGCCGTCACCGTCACATTGATAGATCCACGCGTCGGGATAGGCCATTAGGATCGGGGAGTGCGTGGCGATCACGAACTGGCTTTCTGCCTGCACCAGATCATGCAGGCGGGTGAGCACCGCCAGTTGCCGCTGCGGCGACAGCGCCGCCTCGGGTTCGTCGAGCAGGTACAGGCCGTTCGGGCCGAAGCGGTTCATCAGCAGCGCCAGGAATGACTCGCCATGCGATTGCGCGTGCAGCGACCGGCCGCCGTACGCGTCGATCACGCGACCGCCGAGGCCGGGTTCTTCGTCCATGCGCTGGATGTGGGTCGCCACGTTGAAGAAGCTCTCGGCGCGCAGGAAGAACTCGGTACGCGGCTTGCGAAAGCCGCGGGCGATGCGCAGATGCGCGTGCAGCTCGGAGTGCGAGGCATGCGTGCTGAAGTTGAAGTTGCGCGAGCCGCCCTCGGCGTTCAGGCCCATTGCCACGGCAATCGCTTCCATGAGCGTCGATTTGCCGGAGCCGTTCTCTCCCACGAGAAACGTCACCTTCGGATGCAGCTCCAGCGATTCGAGCGACCGCACGGCAGGCAGGCTAAAGGGATAGGTGTCGAACGACGCGACGGTGTCGCGCCGCAGCGTCACGTGGCTGACGAACTGGCGGGTGAGCATGGCGTGGGCGGGCAAATGGCAGACGCCGCATCGTATCGCGCTTAGCGCGGCGCATGCAGCACTGTCAATACGCTGTCACACGCCAACCTTGCGATCCGATTAAGGAGCGGCGCCCCCGCATCATGCCGCTGCCACACGGCGGCACCACAGTGCGCGGCATCGTTCAGGGAGCCAACGATGCACAACCAGAAATTCACGAAGTACGCCGCCGCCGCGGCAGCCGCACTGGCCGTCGCCGCGCTCGCGGCATGCGGCAGCGACGGCACGTCCACCACCGGCAGCGCCTCGCCGGACACCGGCACGCCAACCACGCCGGCCGGCCCGACCAAGAACGTCGTGTTCTTCCTCGGCGACGGCATGGGCCTGACCACCATGACCGCCGCCCGCATCTACAAGGTGGGCGAAGACGGCGAACTGACCATGGACACGCTGCCGGAAACCGGCTTCGTGCGCACGTATTCGAACAACGCGCAGGTGACCGATTCCGCGCCGTCGATGTCGGCCTACATGACCGGCGTGAAGATGAACAACGAGGTCATCTCGATGTCGCCGGACACGATGGCCTATGACGCGGGCGGCAAGGATTACATCTCGGGCGCCGACAGCACCTGCCCCAGCGGCAACGGCAAGCCCGTCACGACGCTGCTCGAACTGATGAAGGCGGCAGGCTACGGCACGGGCGTGGTCACCACCACGCGCATCACGCACGCCACGCCGGCCGCCACGTATTCGCACATCTGCCACCGCGACGGCGAGAACACCATCGCCGCGCAGCTCACGCCGGCCGGCAAGGGCTTCAACACTGCGCTGGGCGACGGCGTGGACGTCATCTTCGGCGGAGGCCGCAAGCATTTCCAGCCGACCACCGCAGGGGGCGCCCGCACCGACGGCCGCGACCTGATCGCCGAACTCAAGGCTGGCGGCTACCGCTATGCCAGCAACAAGGCCGAATTCGACACGCTGCAAGCCACCGACGGCAAGGTCGTGGGCCTGTTCACCAGCAGCCACATGTCGTACGACCTGGATCGTGACCCGAGCAAGGAACCGAGCCTGGGCGAGATGACCAACAAGGCCATCGACGTGCTCGCCGCCAAGAAGAAGGGCTTCTTCCTGATGGTGGAAGGCGGCCGCATCGACCACGCGCTGCACGAGACCACCGCACGCAAGGCGTTGCAGGACACGGTGGCGTTCGATTCCGCCATCCGCGGTGCGATCGACAAGCTCAACACGATCGACCCGGGCCTGAAGAACACGCTGATCGTCGTGACGGCTGACCACGACCACACGCTGGTGCTCAACGGCTACGCCAAGCGCACGGGCCCGACCAGCGACAGCAACCCCGGCGTGCTGGGTCTGCTCAAGAGCTACGTGAGCGGCAACAACGCGACCGACACGTCGGGCAACCCGTTCACGATCATCGGCTTCGGCACGGGCGAGAACCGCCCAGCCACGCGCGGCGCACTGACGGATGCCGCCGTGTACGACAAGAGCTACCACCAGGAAGCCGTGATCCCGGTGGCGCCGGGCGGC
Organism: Ralstonia sp. RL; assembly: GCF_001683835.1. Taxonomy (NCBI): domain Bacteria; kingdom Pseudomonadati; phylum Pseudomonadota; class Betaproteobacteria; order Burkholderiales; family Burkholderiaceae; genus Ralstonia; species Ralstonia sp. RL. The sequence goes on from NZ_LWRX01000207.1 coordinate 65,242, forward strand.
GAGACGCACGGCGGCACCGATGTCTTCATCGGCGCACGCGGCCTGGGCGCCGAGCGCTTCACGGGCGTGATGGACAACACCGAGGTCTTCGGCCTCATCAAGCAGGCCGTGGGTCTGTAAGCAGGAGAGGGCACATCATGAACACGCAATCGAACCGTATCGTGCGCGCCGCGCTGCTGGCGCTGGCAGCCGGTGCCTGCGCCCAGGCGCACGCCGCCGGCGAAGCCAAGAACGTGATCTTCTTCCTGGGCGACGGCATGGGCCCGACCACCGTCACTGCCACGCGCATCTACAAGGTGGGCGAGGCCGGCCGCCTGACGATGGAAACGCTCAAGCGCACGGCGCGCATCAAGACGTACTCCAACGATGCGCAGACCACCGACAGCGCACCGTCGATGTCGGCCTACATGACCGGCGTGAAGATGAACAACGAAGTCATCTCCATGTCGCAGGACACGAAGGCCAGCGATGCCACCGGCAAGGGCTACGTGAGCGGCGCCGACTCGACCTGCCCCGCAGGCAACGGCACGCCGGCCGTGACGCTGCTGGAGCTCGCCAAGGCGGCGGGCAAGTCCGTGGGCGCCGTCACCACCACCCGCCTGACGCACGCCACGCCAGCGGCCACGTACTCGCACATCTGCCACCGCGACGGCGAGAACCAGATCGCCGCGCAAGGCACGCCGGGCAACGCGCTGTACAACACCGCGCTCAAGGATGGCGTGGACGTGCTGCTGGGCGGCGGCCGCCGCCACTACGTGCCACAGACGACCGCCGGCAGCAAGCGCACCGACACGACCGACCTGATCGCGCAGTTCCAGACCGCGGGCTACAGCTACGTGTCCACCGGCACGCAGCTCGCCGCCGTTGACCCGGCCAGCACCAACAAGCTGCTCGGCCTGTTCAACATGGACCACATGAACTACGAGCTGGACCGCGTGAAGAAGGCCATCGACGAGCCCAGCCTGGCCGACATGACCGAGAAGGCCATCCGTGTGCTGCAGAAGAACGGCAAGGGCTACTTCCTGATGGTGGAAGGCGGCCGCATCGACCACGCGCTGCACGGCACCAACGCCAAGCGCGCGCTGGAAGACGCCGGCGCATTTGACGAAGCGATCAAGCGCGCGCTGTCGATTGCCGATCTGCAGAACACGCTGATCGTCGTGACCGCCGACCACGACCACACGATGACGATCAACGGCTACCCGCGCAAGGGCAACCCGATCCTGGGCGTCTCGAACGACATCAAGACCGGCCAGCCGCAACTGGCCGCCGACGGCCTGCCCTACACCACGCTCGTGTTCGGCAACGGCGGCACGCCGCGCAAGGCCACGCGCGACAACGTCGCCGCCATCGACACCACGGCGGACGACTACCTGCAGGAAGTGGGCGTGCAGCTCGGCACGCCCGGCTCGGAAACGCACGGCGGCGGGGATGTGATGCTGTTCTCCTCTGGTCCGGGCAGCGCACCGCTGAAGGGCACGCTGGACAACACGAAAGTGTTCGGCGTGGTCAAGACGGCCATGGGCCTCTGATTCCGGCGTTTCCATTGACGCGCATGCCGAGGCAATCGGCATGCGCTTTTTTCGTTTCCGTTTCCGCTCTCTTTCCCGTTTTCCCGTCCCCGAATCGCATGACCCGATCCGCCCGCCTCCTCCTTTCGCTCGCGCTTGCCGCGCTTGCTGGCACGGCGCACGCCGCCGGCCCGGCCACGCTGACCGCCCTGCGCGTCGAACATCAGATGTCGTCACTCGGCACCGACGGCATCCAGCGCGACGTCCGCTTTGCCGAGCGCGTCTATCGCCAGGGCAATCGCGTCTGGATCGCCCGCGAGCTGCCGCCCGCATCCGCCCACGCCGAGCATGACCACGCCAACGCCCACGCCGGCCACAAGCACGCCGACACCGACACCGCTGCGCGCTGGATCGAGCGCGACGCCAAGGGCGCGCTGACCGTGCGCGTGGTGAGCGAAGCCCAGCAGAAGAACTACGCCGTGGAACCATCGGAGTATTCAAACATCGGCTTCGACGGCTCCTGGGCCACGGCCTATCACCTGCTGGACCCGGCCGCGCTCAAGGGCATGCGTGCCGAAGGCCCCGTGCGCAACGGCGTGCAGACCTACCGCGCCACGCAGGGCGAGCGCACCGTCACGGTCGATTGGGACGTGGCCGGCCAGTACCCGCGTCGCGTGGAATCGCGCAATGCCACGGGCACGCAACGCAAGCTCACGCGCGTGACGCCGTTACCGGCGCCCGCCGCCCCGCCGTGGGAGCGCGCCCAGCGGTACGCCGCCGCCGACTACACGGACCTGATGGACTGACCCATCGGTCGGGGCGTGATAGCGCTATAGTGCGAACACCGCCAACGTTCGCGCCTGCCATGACGATCACCGACCCGACCCTCGCTGCGTTTGCCGCCCCTGCCTCGCACGTGCCGCGCGTGCTCACCATCGCCGGTTCGGACAGCGGCGGCGGTGCGGGCATCCAGGCTGACCTGAAGACGTTTGCCGCGCTCGGCTGCTACGGCATGTCGGCCATCACGGCCATCACCGCGCAGAACACGCTGGGCGTGACGGCGGTGGAATCGCTCACCCCGGACATCGTCGCCGCGCAGATCGACGCCGTGGCAAGCGACATTGGCGTCGATGCGGCCAAGACCGGCATGCTCGGCACGCCGCAGGTGGTGGAAGCCATTCTCTCCGCGCTGGACCGCCACCCGATCGCCAACCTCGTCGTCGATCCGGTCATGGTCAGCACCAGCGGCGCGCAGCTCGGCAGCGACGCCACGGTGCAGGCGATGGCGAAGTGGCTCTTCCCGCGCGCGTTGGTCGTCACGCCAAACCTGCCGGAAGCCAGCGCGCTGCTCGGCCGCGAGGTGCGCACTGCCGACGACATGCTGCCCGCCGCGCGCGACCTGCTGGCGCTTGGGCCGCGCGCCGTGCTGCTCAAGGGCGGGCACCTGAGCGCCGCGTCCAATGCAGGCGAAGACGGCGTGCTGCAAGACGTGCTCGTCACCGCCGACGGCACCGAGCGCGTCTACGCGCATACCTACATCGACACGCCGCACACGCACGGCACGGGCTGCACGCTGTCCGCCGCCATTGCCGCCCACCTGGCGCGCGGCGATGCGCTGGAAGTGGCCATCGAAGCCTCGCTCGATTACCTGTTGCATGCCATCGGTGCCGGCCGCCATCTGGCGCTCGGGAAAGGCGCCGGCCCGCTGAACCACGGCTTTGCACCGCGTCCGCTGGCGGCACCGCGTGCGCTGGCCCTGGATGTCGACGAAGACTGATGCCCAGGACCGCCGACATGGAACGCTTGCTCCCCTCGCGCATTCGCCCGCTGCTTGCCGCTGCCGCGCTGTGCGGGCTGCTGGCCGCCTGCAACGTCGGCTATGTCGGCGTCGGGTCCATCGGCAGTGACTTCTCGGTGGGCGGCACGGTGAGCGGGCTGCCAGTCGGCCAGCCGGTCGTGCTGCTCAACAACGGCCGCGATTCGCTGACGATCGCCAGCAACGGCACCTTCGTGTTTGGCGGGCTGCTCCCGTACAACAGCAGCTATCTGGTGACGATCAGCACGCAGCCCGCATCTGCCGACTGCGTGGTGACGAATGGCAGCGGCACGGTCAATGGCGATGTGAACAATGTGCTGGTGACGTGTCAGGCGCGCTGAACCTGTCTCGTACCGGGCTCATTGAACGTTGGCTTGATTGCCGTCGGTCCGCTCCCCAAACCAAGCCCAGTACGCCCGGTTCTCGCCTCGTGCGCGCGGC
>NZ_LWRX01000045.1:0-733 GCF_001683835.1 Ralstonia sp. RL
ACCGCCATCGCCCATGCAAAAGACCCGGTGCTGATGGCCAGCGCCATGAAGAAGGGCATCGAAGCCGGCCGCGAAGCCTTCCTGGCCGGCCGCATGGCCCGCAAATACTATTCGGCCGACCCCTCGTCGCCGACCACCGGATTGATTGGCTCATGAGCAAAGCCCCCCTGATTCACAGCGACGCCGAACGTGAGGATGGCGTCTATACCGAGGGTCGTGAAGGCCACGGTCACATCAAGAGCTTCGTGCGCCGTGCCGGTCGCATGTCGGACGCCCAGCACCGCTATTTCGACGAGATGATGCCGAAGATCGGCATTGCCTATCAGCCGTCGCCCATCGACCTGAATGCCGTGTTCGGCCGCGACAACCCGAAGATTCTCGAAATTGGCTGCGGCATGGGCGAGACGACGGCGCGTATCGCCGAGGCCAATCCGCAGAACGACTACTTCGGGCTGGAAGTGCACGTGCCCGGCGTCGGGGCGCTGTGCAAGCTGATCGCCGAGAAGAACCTGTCCAACCTGCGGATCGGCAACCACGACGCGGTCGAGGTAGTACGCGACATGCTGCCGGAGGGCGTGTTGTCCGGTATCCATGTCTTCTTCCCCGATCCCTGGCACAAGACGCGCCACAAGAAACGCCGCTTGATCCAGCCGCCTTTCGTCGCGCTGCTGGCCTCGCGCCTGAAACCGGGGGGGTATTTCCACTGCGCGACCGACTGGGAAAACTACGCCCT
>NZ_LWRX01000192.1:0-901 GCF_001683835.1 Ralstonia sp. RL
GCTGGTGGTGGCCGGCGTGAAGTTCATGGGCGAAACCGCGAAGATCCTCAGCCCCGACAAGACCATCCTGATGCCCGATCTGGATGCCACGTGTTCGCTCGACCTGGGTTGCCCGGCTGACGAATTCGCGGCCTTCTGCGACGCCCATCCGGACCGCACAGTGGTGGTGTATGCCAATACCAGCGCCGCGGTGAAGGCGCGCGCCGACTGGATGGTGACTTCGTCGATCGGGCTGGAAATCGTCGAGCATCTGCATGCGCAGGGCAAGAAGATCCTGTGGGCGCCGGACAAGCACCTGGGCAGCTATATCCAGAAGAAGACCGGCGCCGACATGCTGCTGTGGCAGGGCTCGTGCATCGTGCACGACGAGTTCAAAGGCATCGAGCTGGAACTGCTGAAAAAGGATCATCCAACAGCCAAGGTCCTGGTGCACCCGGAATCACCGGCGTCGGTGGTGGCGCAGGCCGACGTGGTCGGCTCGACCTCGCAGCTGATCGCCGCCGCGCAGACGCTGGACGCGCAGGAATTCATCGTCGCCACCGACAACGGCATCCTGCACAAGATGCGCATGGCTGCGCCCGGCAAGCGCTTCATCGATGCGCCGACCGCCGGCAACAGCGCGACCTGCAAGAGCTGCGCGCACTGCCCGTGGATGGCGATGAACGGCCTGCAGAACCTGGCCGAGGTGCTGGAAACCGGGAAGAACGAAATCCACGTCGATCCGGAAATCGGCCGCAAGGCGTACGTCTGCATCGACCGCATGCTGGCGTTCGCCGCGCAGCGCAAGGCCAACGTGCGCCCGTCGGGCGACCTGGCGAAGGAACAAAAACTGTTTAAAGGAATCGGGCCGGCATGAGCACATTGAAAAACAAGTTTGCGCCATTTGATGCGGCGCTGAAGG
>NZ_LWRX01000024.1:0-904 GCF_001683835.1 Ralstonia sp. RL
GCGCCTGCAGGCAGACGAAGTACAGCATCTGCGCCAGCGCCAGCGTGATCATCGCAAAGTAGATGCCCTGCCGCCGGATCGCCAGCAAGCCCATGATCAGCCCGATCAGGGCCGCCGCCGCGGTGCCGAGCAGGATGCCCAGTTCGAACGGCAGCCCCAGGTTACGCAGCGCATAGCCGGTGACGTAGCCGGCGCCGCCCAGGAAGGCCGCATGGCCGAACGACAACAGGCCGGTGAAGCCGAGCAGCAGATTGAACGCGCAGGCGAACAGCGCAAAGCACAGCAGCTTCATCAAAAACACCGGGTACATCACGAAGGGGGCGGCCAGCGCGACGATGAGGGCGATTGCGTAACCGATTTTCTTGTTCATGGCGGAACCGTTTCGAATGACGACGAATTACTTCTCTTTGCCGAACAGGCCGGCCGGACGGATCATCAGGACGATGGCCATGATGATGAACACGACAGTCGCCGACGCTTCCGGATAAAACACGCGGGTCAGGCCCTCGATCACGCCCAGCCCCAAGCCGGTGACGATCGAGCCCAGGATCGACCCCATGCCGCCGATCACCACCACCGCGAACACCACGATGATCAGGTTGCTGCCCATCAAGGGAGACACCTGCACCACCGGCGCGGCCAAGACGCCGGCAAACGCCGCCAGCGCCACGCCGAAGCCATAGGTCAGCGTCACCATCAGCGGCACGTTAATGCCGAATGCCTCCACCAGCTTCGGGTTCTCGGTGCCCGCGCGCAGGTAAGCGCCCAGCTTGGTCTTCTCGATCACGAACCAGGTCGCCAGGCACACCGCCAAGGACGCGAACACCACCCAGGCGCGGTACTTCGGCAGGATCATGAAGCCGAGGTTGAAGGCGCCCGACAAGGCGTCCGGCACCGAATACGG
>NZ_LWRX01000102.1:0-944 GCF_001683835.1 Ralstonia sp. RL
GCCATCGGCTCGGCCGCCAGCCGCCTCGTGGTCACCCGGACCGCAGGCGTTGGCTCGATTGGCGTTATCGCCATGCACGCCGACCAGTCGGTGCGCGATGCCCAGGACGGCATCCGGTACACGACCGTGTTCGCCGGCGCGCGCAAGAACGACCTCAACCCGCACGAGCCGATCTCGGACGAAGCCCACGCCTTGCTCAAGCGCGAGGTGGATCGGATCTACGGCCTGTTCGTCGACACCGTGGCCCGCCATCGCGGCCTGAGCACGGACGCGGTGCGTGCCACCGAAGCCGGCGTGTTCTTCGGGCAGGACGCCGTTGCGGCAGGGCTGGCCGATGCCGTCGGCACCTTCGACGACCTGCTGACCGATTTGGCCGCAGCCCTTTCACCCCCCGCGCCATGTGCAAGCACGAGGCCGGAACACCTTCACCCACCACGACTGGAGCCTTTCATGAATGAACCCGGAACCCTTGCTGACCCTGGGCTTGGCGCTGATCCTGATCGCGCTGCTGGCGCGCATCCGCCGATGACCATCGAGGACGCGCAGGAGATCGCCGTGCTGTGCGCGCTGGCGGGCTGCCCCGAGCGCATCGCCGCTTACCTCGCCGCACGCACGCCACCCGCCCAGGTGCGCAGCCAGCTGCTGGCTGTCCGCGCCAGCGGACAGGAGATCAACAGCCACATCGCGCCGGATGCGGCCAAGCCGAATCCCCTATCCCTCCACGACAACCCCCTGGTGCAGGCGGCCCGCGCCCGCGCCGGCAAGGAGAAGTGACATGCCTGCCATCACCGAAGGCCTGAACCTGGGCGATCTTCTCAAGTACGAAGCGCCCAATCTCTATTCCCGTGACCAGGTCACGGTCGGCGCGGGCCAGAACCTGCCCCTGGGTGCGGTCGTCGGCCTGGTCACTGCCACCGGCAAGGCCAAGCAGATCGATCCGTCGG
>NZ_LWRX01000042.1:0-57243 GCF_001683835.1 Ralstonia sp. RL
CAGCATGAACGAAAAATCCTCCGCCCCCAACGTCGGGTCGATTGTGGCGTCTACATTGTCTGCTCCGACGAGCTCACGCATGACTTCTGCCGCGAACTGCGTTTCGGCCTCCGTGTTCACCGTGGGGGGATAGTTGCGGTGGAAGACGAAGTCCACGGTGCAATCGTATGCGGCGGCGATCGCCTTGGAGACCTCTTCCATCCGACGCTCGATCAAGTCGAGGACGTCGGTCGAGAACGTGCGCACCGTGCCGCCAATCCATGCTTCGTTCGGGATGATGTTGGTCGCGTCGCCGGCATGGAATTGCGTTACCGACAGAACCGCGGTGTCGATGGGGCGCTTGTTGCGCGTGATGATGCCCTGCAGCCCGGATACCACCTGAGCGCCAACAAACACCGGGTCGTTGCCATTGTGCGGAAGCGCCGCATGCGCTCCTTTGCCCTTGATGGTGATACGGAATTCGTTGCTCGACGCCATCAGTGCGCCGACGCGCGTGCCAAATGCTCCGACGGGCACGCCAGGCCAGTTATGCATGCCGAAGACTGCGTCGCAGGGGAAGCGTTCGAACAGGCCGTCCTTGATCATTTCGCGTGCGCCGCCACCACCTTCTTCGGCGGGCTGAAAGATCAGGTGCACCGTCCCTTTGAAGTTGCGGTGTTTCGCCAGGTAACGGGCGGCGCCCAGGAGCATGGCCGTGTGGCCATCGTGTCCGCACGCGTGCATTTTCCCTTCATGCCTGGAGCGATGTTCGAACTGGTTCGCCTCGGCCAGGGGCAGGGCGTCCATGTCGGCGCGCAAGCCGATGCTCTTGCCGTCGCCGTTGCGGATGACCCCGACGAGCCCCGTCTTGCCAAGGCCGCGGTGCACCTCGATGCCCCATTCCGTCAGCCTGGCGGCGACGAGGTCGGCGGTGCGTCGCTCTTCAAAGCACAATTCGGGATGCGCGTGGATGTCGCGTCGCAGCGCCTGGATTTCAGGCTGCGCAGCTTGGATTTCTGGAATCAGCTTCATGGGATGCGCGTGTTCTGAGTGAAAGTTCGCAATCACATCGATGATACGCCGAAGGACAGATCCCGGCCGGCCATCGGCTGATCGCATGGGCCATGGAAGCTTTGCGCGCGCGGCTCCGCACGGGCAACAGAGGCGCGGTGTGCGGCGATCCGGCCGAAGGGCCTACACTGGGGCCTGCGAGCCCGGCACCGTAGGCCTTTCGATGCCGTCCGTCCCTTGCTGACGCGATCCCGCTTGCCGCAGATGAACGAATGACCCCAGTCCGCCATGTCCACACACGCCATCCCCGCACCGCCGTCCGACGAAGTCCTGCAGTTGGTCCGTACTCTCGTTGCATTCGACACCGTCAGCCGGCATTCGAATCTCGGCCTCATCGAATGGGTGCGCGACCGCCTGCGTGCCGAGGGTGCGGAGTGCCGCCTCACGTATGACGCCACCGGCGGCAAGGCGAACCTGTTTGCCACGCTGTCGCCGGGGCGCAAGCCGGGGCTGGTGCTGTCGGGGCATACCGACGTGGTGCCGGTCGACGGCCAGGCCTGGGACACGGATCCGTTCGACGCGCAGATTCGCGACGGCCGCATGTACGGACGCGGCACCGCCGACATGAAGAGCTTCATTGCCGTTGCACTGGCACATGTGCCGGCCTTCATGGCGGCCGAGGGCGACGCCAGCTTCCACCTGTCGCTGTCGTACGACGAAGAGATCGGCTGCGTGGGTGTACGCAGTCTGTTGCGCGACCTCGAGGCCAACGGCATTCAGCCCGCGGGTTGCATCGTTGGCGAACCCACGTCGATGCGTGCCATCGTCGCGCACAAGGGTAAGCGCGCGTACCGCTGCTGCGTGCGCGGCAAGGAAGCGCATTCGGCACTGACGCCGCAGGGTGTGAACGCCATCGAGTTCGCCGCGCTGCTGATCGCGCATATCCGCACCCTTGCCGCGCGTCTTGCGGCAGAAGAAGCGCGCGACACCGACTTCGTCGTACCGCACACCACGCTGAATACCGGCACGATCCACGGCGGCATCGCCAGCAATGTCGTGCCGCGCGATTGCGAATTCACATTCGACTTCCGCTATCTGCCGGGCACGGATCCGGATTGGCTCTTCAGCGAGATCGAGCGGTACGCGCAGCACACGCTCCTGCCGCAGATGCGCGAGATCGCTCAGGACGCCGACATCCGCTTCGCCATGGAGGCCAACACGCCGGGCCTGTCCATCGCGCCGACGCACGAGCTCGTGGCACTGGCCCAGGCGCTGGCCGACAGCCGCGGCGTGGTGGGCAAGGTCGACTACGGCACCGAAGCCGGCCTGTTCTCACGCGCCGGCATCCCGACGGTGGTCTGCGGCCCCGGCAATATCGAACAGGCGCACAAGCCCAACGAATACATCGAGCTTGCGCAGATCGCCCAGTGCGAGGCATTCATGCGGCGCCTGGCGCAACAGCAGCCACACCCGCAGCCGGCGTAACGCGGCTGCCAAAGCGCGGCTCGCCACCCTCTCAAGCCGCCAGGCGCACGCATGAAAAAACCGGGCACGCAGCCCGGTTTTCATGGCAAAAGATGCCGTCAACTCAGCGAATCACCTGTCCATTCGAATTGATGATCGTCATCTCGACGAACTTCGAGCCGACGTGGTTGGACGGCGAGAAGTTGACATTGAAGCCGCCCAGATCATAGTTGCCCATCGACTCGAGCGCGGTGATGAGCTTCTCACGCGTGAGGTCGCGGCCCGCGCGCTTCAGCCCTTCCACGAGGGCGCGTGCAGCGACGTAGCCTTCCATGCTGCCGTAGTCGAAATCGGTGATGCCTTCCGCCTTGAGCAGCTTCTGGTAGTCGCGCACCAGCGGCGACGCGCCGCTATACGGGTACGGCATTACCTGCGAGATGACCACGCCGCCGCCGGCCTTGCCCAGCGCATTGGCCAGCGCCTTGGTGCCGACGAACGACACGTTGTAGAACTGTCCCGCGTAACCCTGCTCCTGCGCGGCCTTCACCAGCGCGGCCACCGTCTGGTATGCGCTCACGGCGACGATGGCATCGGGCTTTTGCGCCAGCACGGTGCCGAGCGCGCCTTTCACGTCGGTCGTGTTGCGCACCACGCTGGCCTGCGCGACGAGCGACACGCCCTGGTTCGCTGGCAGCTTCAATGCACGTTGCACCCCGTCCAGCCCGGCCTTGCCGTAGGCATCGTCGTTGTAGACCACGGCGATGCGCTTCAAGCCCGTGGTGTGAATCTGCTGAACGATGGCAGCGGTCTCGTCGTTGTAGCTCGCACGCATGTGGAAGACGTTGCGCGCGAACGGCTCGCGCAGCGCCATGGCACCGGAGTACGGCGCGAAGAACGGCACGCCCGCCGGATTGGCAATCTTGAGGGCCGCCAGGCTGGTCGGCGTGCCGACATAGCCGAACAGGGCGAACACCTTGGTGTCGTCGATCAGCGTCTTCGTGTTGCGTGCGGTGGCGTCGGGCTCGTAAAAGTCGTCGAGCACCTTCAGCTCGATCTTGCGGCCATTGACGCCGCCCGCCGCATTGACGGCATTGAAGTACAGCTTGGCGCCCCGGTTCATCTGCTGGCCGAGCTGGGCGGCCGGGCCGCTCAGTGGCACAGATTGCCCGATGAGGATGGTGTCGTTTGTGACGCCGGTTTCTGCGTGTGCAGCGGCGGCCAGCCCCATGGCGCCCGCCGCGAACATCGCCAGCAGCCCGGTGAATCTGCGTGCCTGCATGCTCTCCCCCCGAAGAGATTGGTTTGCCCGGCATCATAGCCAAACGGGCGGGGCAGGCAAACAGGATCGGCTCGGACTGTGGCAGTTTTGATGGTTTTTGAGACAGGCACCCCCGTGCGGTGCGGTGCTCAGGCCGCCTGCGCCGGCACGCGCCGCTTCAGGATGGCCAGCAGCCCCGCAGTGACGAGCGTACCCGCCACCAGCGCAACCATATAGCCGCCCAGGTGCGTGACGGCATTCGGGATCGGCAGCACAAAGGCGCCCCCATGCGGCACGCGCAATTCCACCCCGAACCACATCGACAGCGCACCCGCGCAGGCCGATCCCGCCACCAGCGCCGGAATGACGCGTAGCGGGTCGCGTGCGGCATACGGGATCGCGCCCTCGCTGATGAAGGCCAGGCCGAGCACCGCCGTGGCGCGTGCCGCCTGGCGCTCGTCGCCGGTAAAGCGCGAAGGGAAGAGCCATGCGGCCAGCGCAATGCCAAGGGGCGGCGTCATGCCGGCTGCCATGGTGGCCGCCATCGGCGTGTAGACCTGCGCGCCGATCAGCCCCGTGCTGAATGCGTACGCGGCCTTGTTGATGGGGCCGCCCATGTCGAAGGCCATCATGCCGCCGAGCAGCGCCCCCAGCGGCACCGCATTGGCGCCCTGCATGCCGCGCAGCCACGTTGTGAGCGACGTCAACAGCGCTGCCACCGGCGCACCGACCACGTACAGCATCACGAGGCCGGTGACCAGGCAACCGAGCACCGGCAGGATCAGCACCGGCTTCAGCCCCTCCAGGTTGCGCGGCAGCTTCAGCCAACGGTTCAGGGCCTCGGTGCCGTAACCGGCTACGAAGCCCGCCACGATACCGCCCAGGAAACCCGCGCCCAGGCTGGCGGCCAGCATGCCCCCGACCATGCCCGGCGCAATGCCCGGCCGGCTGGCGATCGAATAGCCGATGTAGCCCGCCAGCACCGGCACCATCAGCGCAAACGCCGATCTGGCGCCGATCTGGAACAGCGCACCGCCGAGCGTGCCGCGCGCTGCGTCTTCCGTCACGTAGATGCCGCCGAGGGCAAAGGCCAGCGCGATCAGGATGCCGCCCGCCACCACGAACGGCAGCATGAAGGACACGCCGGTCATCAGGTGCTTGTAAGGGCCGGTGCGCTCGGCGGCCGGCGCGGCTGCAGCCTGCGCTGCGGCGGGCGCTTCGACGGTGGCCTCGCTGAGCGCCCGGCGGATCAGCCCCGGGCCATCGTGGATGGCCGCCTTGGTGCCCGCCCGAAAGAGCGGCTTGCCGGCGAAGCGCGACAGGTCGACCTGCGTATCCGCCGCGATGAGTACGAGGTCCGCGCGTGCGATCGCATCGGCGGACAGCGTGTTCTGCGCGCCCACCGAGCCTTGCGTTTCGACATGGATCGCGTGGCCCAGCTCAGCGGCCGCCTGCGTGAGTGCCTCCGCCGCCATGAACGTGTGGGCGATACCTGTCGGGCACGACGTGATGGCGACGATCCGCTTCGGTTCCGCATCGGCCGCGGGCGCGGCGGGCGCACTCCCCATCATGCGATCCAGCACGGCGCGCGCGTTGTCGAGCACCTCGTCGAGCGTGACTTCGATCGTGCGCGGATTGGCCTGGCGCGCGGCGGTGTCGGGCGACACGCCGGCCCATACGACGGCATCCGCGGTGGCCAGCACGGAGGTGTTGACGACGGAGGCGGTGTCCGGCGCGCGCACGTCCACGTCGAGCTTGCAGCCGGTTTCGCGCGCGGCGTGCCGCAGCGCTGCACCGGCGAGCATGGCGCGGGTGGTGCGGCCGTCCGCGCCGAGAATTGCCAACAGGTTTGCCATGGTCGGCTCCTTGATGATGTTGACCGCGCGCGGGCTCAGGCCACGCGCTGCATGCGTACGACGGCAGCCCGCTCGCGCACGTGCTCGGGCGGTGGCAGATTTGGCCCGAGGCGCTGGAGCTTGCACGCGGCAAACGCCACGGACAGGCGCACGGTGTCTTCCATGCTTGCGCCGGCATGCCAGCCGGCCAGCACGCCCGCCACCATGGCATCGCCCGCGCCTACGGTACTGGCGGCGCGCACGGGCGGCAGGCTCGCTTGCCAGGTGCCCTCGGCGGTGACGAACAGCGCGCCGTCTTCACCCAGCGAGACGATCACCTGCGCGACGCCGCGCGCGTGGATTCCGCGCGCTGCCTCCACCACGTCCTGCAGCGTGGGCAATGGCGCGCCGGCCCACACCTCGAGCTCATGCCGGTTCGGCTTGACGGCTGTCGGCAGCGCGTGGCGCGGAGCTGCCAGCGCCAGTGCGAGCGGTGCGCCGCTGGTATCGAGCAGTGTCCGGACGCCGCGCGCGTTCAACGGCGCCAGCAGTTGCACGTACGTATCGGCCGGCAGGCCGCCGGGCAGGCTGCCGCATAGCGCCACGCCGGCCACGTCGGTCATCGCATCGATGCGCTTGCATAGCGCATCCAGGTCCAGCGCGGTCGCGGCGATGCCGGGCAGGTTGATATCGGTGGTCTGCCCATCCGCGGCGTCGCTGATCTTGATGTTGGTGCGGTTGCTGCCCTGCACACGGTAGAAGCTGTCGACGATGTGCTTGCGGGCGAACAGCGCTTCGAACAGCTCGGCATTGTCCTGGCCCAGCAGGCCGGTGGCCACCACGGGCACCTGCCAGTCGGCCAGGCAGCCGGCCACGTTGACGCCCTTGCCGCCGGCCTGGTGCGTGACACTGCGGCCCAGGTTGACGCGGCCGCGTTCGAGCCTGTCCAGCCCGACCGTCATGTCGATGGCGGGATTGAGCGTGACGGTGACGATGCGCGTAGTCATGCTGTGGCCAACTCCTTGCCGTTCGCGGCCACGGCGAGGGCGCTTTCCAGCGTGCGCACCTCCTGCGCCGACGCGCATGCCAGCGCGCGGCCCGCCAGCTCGGCGAGTGCGGAGCGTTCTGCTGCACGCAGTCGCGCCTTCACGGCGGGAATGTCGCGCGGGCTCATCGACAGCTCATTCACGCCGAGCCCCGCTAGCAGCAGCGCGCCAAACGGATCGCCCGCCAGGCCGCCGCACACGCCCACCCAGCGGTGGTGGCGTGTGGCGCCTTGTACCGTTTGCTGAATCAGTCGAAGCACGGCCGGGTGCAGGCTGTCGGCCTCGGCGGCGAGGTCGGGATGCTGGCGGTCGATGGCCAGCGTGTATTGCGTGAGGTCGTTCGTGCCGATGGAGAAGAAGTCCACGTGTTCGGCCAGCCGGTCGGCCAGCAGCGCGGCGGCCGGGACCTCGACCATGATGCCGAGCGGCACCGCCGGCGCGCCCACTTCGGCGCGGATGCGCTCGCACGCCGCGCGCACGGCCATCACTTCGTCCATCGACGTGATCATCGGGAACATGATCGACAGCGCGTTGCCGCTGCCGGCATCGCGTGCGGCGCGATAGAGTGCGCGCAATTGCGGCTCCATGAGGTCGGGCCGGCGCAGCAGCAGGCGTGCGCCGCGCACGCCGAGGAACGGGTTGTCTTCCGTGGGCAGGTTCAGATGCGGCACCTGCTTGTCGCCGCCGATGTCCAGCGTGCGCACGATCAGCGGCCGGCCGTCGAGCGCCTCGAGCATGTCTGCGTAGACGGCGTACTGGGTGTCTTCGTCGGGTGTGTGGTCGCGTTCGAGGAAGAGGAATTCGGTGCGCATCAGGCCGACGCCCTCCGCGCCGAGCGTGATGGCCTCGGCGGCCTGCGCGGGCAGGTTGACGTTGGCGGCGATCTCGACGGTGTAGCCGTCGCGTGTGCGCGCCGGGAGGCTGCGCTCGGCCTGCTCGCGCTGCGCCCGAGCGGCTTCTTCGTCCAGCCAGCGGCGCGCGCTGGCGATGCTGGCCACATCCGGGTCGAGCACCAGCCGGCCGCCCGTGCCGTCGACGATGGCTTGCGTGCCGGGCGCCACATCGAGCACTGCCGGGCCGGCAGCCACCACGGCGGGAATGCCGAGCGTGCGCGTGAGGATGGCTGTATGCGACGTCGGCCCGCCTTGCGCGGTGACGATGCCGAGGATGCGGCGTGTGTCCAGCGCAGCGGTGTCCGATGGCGACAGATCTGCCGCCACGAGAATGCAAGGCGTGTCGGGCAGCGTTTGCGCCGCCTTGCGCAGCGACGGATCGAGATGCCCCAGCACGCGCCGGCCCACGTCGCGCAGGTCGGCTGCGCGCGCGGCCAGCAGCGGATTGCCCAGCGCCGCGAGCCGCTCGGCCAGCCGCTCCACGGCGTGATGCCACGACCACGCCACGCCGTGGCCTTCGACCATCGCCTGGCAGGTCAGCGTCATGAGGTCGGTGTCGCCCAGCAGTTCCGCTTGCGCCTTGAAGATGCCGGCCTCGGCCTCGCCCAGGCGGGCGGCGGTGTCTTGCGCGAGTGCGGCAAGTTCGGCGCGCGTGTCGGCGAGCGCCTTGTCGAGCAGGTCGCCGCCCGTGGTGAGCGCGACCGGGTGGTCGGGCACGGCCGCCGCGCCATGCTGCAGCACGTGGACGGGGCCGATCGCGAGGCCCGGGCTTGCTCCAATGCCGCCGATGGCGGGCAAGGCGACCTCGGCTTGCCAACCGTGTGCGCTCTGGCGCGTGCGGGCGGCTTGAGCGTCACGCACGGCCTGCGCGCGTTCCTGCGCGACAAGGCCGCGAATGGTCTGTTGCAGGGCGTCGAGCGCGGCGCCGGCATCCGGGCCTTCCGCTGACAGCGTCAGCTTGGCGCCCGCCGCCAGCCCCAGTTGCAGAAGCGCGACGAGGTTCTTGGCGTCCGCCGTCTCGTCCCCGTGGCGGACTTGGATGCGTGCCGCAAACCGGCGTGCGGTCTCCACCCACTGGGCGGCGGGGCGGGCATGCAGGCCGCTCGGGTACTCCAGGGTGAGGGCGCGCTGCTCGGCCAGGTCCGTGCCGGGGGCGCTCGCCGCCTGGGCGGGCGCATCGCTGGACAGCGCGGCGACGATGTCCTCGGCGTCCTGCGTGGTGAAGAGCTGGCGCAGGCGTGCATCGTCATTGAGCAGGCGGGTGAGGCGGCGCAGCAGCACGATGTGCTCGTCCGACTGCGCTGCGATGGCGAAGACAAGGTGCGTCGTCTGCCCCGGGTGCCACTCCAGCCCGTCGGGAAACTGCAGTACCGCAATGCCCGTCTGGCGGATGAGGTGGCGGTCTTCGCCCATGCCGTGCGGAATGGCCACGCCGTGGCCGAGGAAGGTGTTGGCGACGGTTTCGCGGCGCAGCAGGCTGTCAATGTAGGCGGGGTCGATGCAGCCTGAGTCGGCCAGCAATTGCCCGGCGGCGCGGATGGCGCCTTCCTTGTTGGTGGCGCGTTGCTGCAGGCGGATGCGTTCAGCGCAGATGAGGGCGGTAGCCATGCGGCGGGGTCTCCTGCGGGCGGCCGCGCGGGAGGAGGCAGGCGCGGCTTGGCGTGTCGTTGATGTGGTCGCATTGAAATCGATTACAGTGAGGGTGTCAATGTGCAATGCGGCGCAAAGTGACGTGTATCCCGCTGTTTACGGGGTTTCCCCTGAGAAAGCGTCGCATTGGTGGCGCGGCCGGCTTTGGCTATCATGACGCTTTCTTTGGAAACGATTTCAGCATGACGGTTCGGATCAAGGACGTAGCGGCGGCGGCGGGCGTGTCGGTGGCGACGGTGTCGCGTGCGCTGGCCGGCGGCCCCGTGAGCGCGGAGCTGCGCCGGCGTGTCGATGCGGCGGTGGCCGCGTCGGGGTATCGGCCCAACCTGTCGGCGCGGCGGCTGCGCTCGCAGCAGGCGCAGACCGTCGGGCTGATCGTGTCGGACATCCGCAACCCGTTCTTCACCAGCGTCAGCCGTGCGGTGGAGGATGCAGCGTACGCGGCGGGCCAGCGCGTGATCCTGTGCAATTCCGATGAAGACCCCGACAAAGAGGCGATGTACCTGCGACTGATGGAGGAGGAGCGCGTGACCGGCGTGATTCTCTCGCCCACGCGCGGCATTGCGGAGGCGCCGCGGCCGGTCGAACTCGGCTACCCCGTCGTGCTGATCGACCGTGCCGGGCCCGCGTGCGGCACCGATGCCGTCGTGCTCGACAACCAGCAGGCGGCGCAGGCGCTGGCAGACCACCTTGCCGCGCAGGGCTATCGCCGCATCGGCGGGCTCTTTGGCCGCACCAGCAGCACGGGCGCCGAACGCCAGGCCGGCTTTGCCGCCGCGCTCGCCCGCCACGGCGTGAGCGCCGAAGCACGCTTCATCCTGCCCACCGCGGAAGCCGCCGAGACCGAAACGCTGGCGTGGCTCTCCAGCGGCGAGCGGCCCGACGCCCTCGTCGCAAGCAACGCGCAATCGCTGCTGGGCGTGCTGCGTGCGCTGCGCCGGCTGTCGCTCGAGGTGCCGCGCGACATTGCAGTCGCCGGCTTCGACAACGAGCCGTGGACGGAACTGGCCGGCCCGGGCATCACCGTGATCGAGCAGCCGGTCTACGACATCGGCCGCATGGCCATGGCGATGCTGCAAGGCCGCCTCGCAGACAGCACCTTGCCGGCGCGGCGGGTCCTGCTGACCGGGCGCCTGGTCGCGCGCGGTTCGACGCCGCTGCGCCCGACGTAGCGCGCGATTACAATTTCCGGATCATCGCAGCCGCGCAGGTGCCTGTAGACGCAAGCGGCCGCCACCCCACTCCGGAGTCTCCCGATGTCCACCCAAGTGATCCGTGCCGCCTGCCCGCACGACTGCCCCGACACCTGCGCCTTGCTCGTCACCGTGGAGGACGGCCGCGCCACCCGCGTGCAGGGCGACCCGGACCACCCGACCACCGCCGGCGTGCTCTGTACGAAGGTCAACCGTTACACCGAGCGCACGTATCACCCGAACCGCCTGCTCTCGCCGATGAAGCGCGTCGGCGCGAAGGGCGAGGGCAAGTTCGCGCCCATCACGTGGGACGAGGCGCTCGACACCATCGCCAGCCGTCTCGGCGAGATCGCCTCGCGCAATCCCGAAGCGATCGTCCCGTACAGCTATGCCGGCACGATGGGCCTCGTGCAGGGCGAAAGCATGGCGGCGCGCTTCTTCCACAAGCTGGGGGCATCGCTGCTAGATCGCACGATCTGCGCATCGGCCGGCGCGACGGCGCTGCGCTATACGTATGGCGCGAGCCTCGGCATGGACATCGAGCACGTGCAGGATGCCAAGCTGATCCTGATCTGGGGCGCCAATCCCATCGCCTCGAACCTGCATTTCTGGACGCGCGCGCAGGAAGCCAAGCGGCGTGGGGCGACGCTGGTGGCGATTGATCCGTATCGCTCGCTGACGGCCGAGAAGTGCCATCGGCACCTGGCCGTGCGTCCGGGCACCGATGCGGCGCTGGCCATGGCGATGATCCACGTGCTGATCCGCGACGACCTGCTTGACCACGATTACATCGCCAACCACACGCTCGGCTTCGAGGCGCTGCGCGAGCGCGCCCAGCAATACACGCCCGAATATGCTGCCTCGCTGTGCGGCATCGACGCCGCGGACATCGAATGGCTCGCCAAGCTGTACGGCACGACCGTCGTGCTCGACCGGCAGCCGGCGGCCATCCGCCTGAACTACGGCATGCAGCGCGCCCATGGCGGCGGGCAGGGCGTGCGTGCGGTGGCGTGCCTGCCATCGCTGGTGGGGGCTTGGCGCGATGCGGCGGGCGGGCTGCAACTGTCGACGTCGGGCTTCTTCCCGATCGATAACGCGAAGCTGCAGCGCCCCGATCTGCTCCCGGGCTGGCCCAAGTTGCCGCGCGCCATCAACATGAGCACCATCGGCGATGCGCTGCTGCATCCGGGCGATGCATCGTTCGGCCCGAAGGTGGAGGCGGTGGTGGTCTACAACAGCAACCCCGTGGCGGTGGCGCCGGATTCGCGCAAGGTCGCGGCCGGCTTCGCGCGCGAAGACCTCTTCACCGTGGTGCTGGAGCACTTCCAGACCGACACCGCCGATTACGCCGACATCCTGCTGCCCGCCACCACACAGCTCGAGCACGTAGACGTGCACAAGGCGTACGGCCACACCTACGTGCTGGCGAACAACGCCGCCATTGCGCCGGTGGGGCAGGCGCTGCCGAACACCGAGATCTTCCGCCGGCTTGCGCAACGCATGGGCTTTACCGAGGCGTGCTTTGCCGATTCCGATGACGAGATCGCGGCCCAGGCCGTGCGCCGCGACGATCCTGCCGCCGCGCACATCGACTGGGAAACGCTCAAGCGCGAGGGCTGGCAGAAGCTCGCGCATCCGGCCGCGCCGCTCGCGCGAGGCGGTTACCGCACGCCGTCGGGCCGCTGTGAGTTCTATTCCGAGCAGATGGCCAAGGACGGCCTGGACCCGCTGCCCGGCTACGTGCCGCCGCACGAATCGGCCATCAGCACGCCTGAGCTGGCGAAGCGCTATCCGCTCTCCATGATCTCGCCGCCGGCGCGCAACTTCCTGAACTCCACCTTCGTCAACGTCGACAGCCTGCGCAGCACCGAAGGCGAGCCGCATCTCGACATCCATCCCGACGATGCCCTGCCGCGCGGCGTGGTGGATGGCGGACTGGTCCGCATCTTCAACGACCGAGGCGCCATGCAGGCGCGTGCCCGCGTGACGGACCGCGCCCGCCGGGGCGTGGTGGTCGGCCTGTCGATCTGGTGGAAGAAGCTCGCGCCCGACGGCACCAATGCCAACGAAGTCACCAGCCAGCGCCTGACCGACATGGGCCGCGCACCGACCTTCTACGACTGCCTGGTGGAGGTCGCACCGGCGGCGCAGACCGCCTGAGGACGGCCATGCGGAGGGCCCGCGGGCTGTGTCTGGCGTTGTCCCTGGCGGGCACTGCGTTGCTGGCCGGTTGCGACACGGTCGGCTATTACTATCAGTCGGTTGCCGGGCATCTCTCGCTGATGGCGCAGCGCGAGTCCATCGACAAGGCCATCGAAGATGCCCGCGCGGCGCACAACGACAAGCTCGCCAGGCGCCTCGAGGATGCCCGCAGCATCCGCATCTACGCGTCGCGCGAGCTGGCGCTGCCCGATAACGGCAGCTACCGCGTCTACGCCAACCTCAAGCGCCCGTTCGCGGTGTGGAACGTTTTTGCGGCGCCGGAGCTGTCGGTCAAGCTCAAGGAGTGGTGCTTCCTCATCGTCGGCTGCGTGACCTACCGCGGCTATTACGACCGCAGCGCCGCCCTGGCCTATGCCGACACGCTGCGCGCCGAAGGTCTGGACGTGGACGTGGCCGGCATTCCTGCGTATTCCACACTGGGTTATTTCGACGACCCGCTGCTCAACACCTTCGTCGGCCTGCCCGAAGGCGAGCTGGCGCGGCTGATCTTCCACGAGCTCGCCCACCAGGTGGCCTACGCCAAGGGCGACACCGCCTTCAACGAATCGTTTGCCACCACCGTCGAGACGATCGGCGTCGAGCGCTGGCTGGCCGATGCGGCAACGCCGGAAATTCGCGCGGAATACGCCGTTTACGATGCCCGCCGCGTACAATTCCGCGCCCTGCTGCTGGCGTACCGCAGCCGGCTCGAAAAGCTGTACGCGAGCCCCGTCTCCGATGACGAGAAGCGCGCCGGCAAGCGTGCCACCTTTGCCAGCCTGCAGGCCGATTACGCCAAGCTGAAGGCAAGCTGGGGCGGCTATACCGGCTACGACCGCTGGTTCGCGCAGCCGCTGTCGAACGCCCATCTGGGCGCGGTGGCGAGCTATCTGGAGTGGGTGCCCGCGTTCACGGCGCTGTATCACCGCGATGGCGGAGACTGGGCGCGCTTCTATGCCGACGTGAAAGCCCTGGCGCGCGAACCCAAACCAGCGCGCGAGGCCGTGCTGCGGAGCCTTGCCCCTCCAGCGTCGCCGGAGGCGGATGGCACCCCTTTGCAAAAGTGATGCCGGCGGCGGTCGGTGCACCCGTTTCGAGCATGCCGGACCGCCCGAGGGAATCGTCTAAGTTATTGTTTTGACACACACATCCGCGTACGATGCGGAAAAAATCGAACGATCATTCGAAAAAATCGACAATCGCCAGGAGACACGCCCATGGATAAACCGTGGCTGAAGCAGTACCCCCCCGGGGTGCCGGCCGAGATCGACGCATCGCAGTACCGATCGCTGGCCCATCTGCTTGAGGATTCTTTCCAGAAGAACCGCAACCGCCGTGCATTCGAATGCATGGGCAAGGTGCTGACCTACGGCGAGCTCGATACGCTGTCGCGCCAACTGGCGGCGTGGCTGCAGTCGCGCGGCCTGGGACCGGGCGCGCGCGTCGCGCTGATGATGCCGAACGTGCTGCAGTACCCCGTGGCGCTGGCCGCCGTGCTGCGTGCCGGCTATGTGGTCGTCAACGTCAATCCGCTTTACACCCCGCGCGAACTGGAACACCAGCTCAAGGACAGCGGTGCCGAAGCGATCATCATCCTGGAGAACTTCGCGACGACGCTGCAGCAGGTGCTGCCGAACACGCCGGTCAAGCACATCGTTGTGGCCAGCATGGGCGACATGCTCGGCGGGCTGAAGGGCATGCTCGTCAATTTCGTCGTGCGCAGCGTCAAGAAGATGGTGCCGGCGTGGGAGCTGCCCAACTGCATCCGCTTCAACGCCGCCCTGCAGGAGGGCGCCAGGCAGACGCTCAAGCCCACGTCGGTCGGCCCCGACGACATCGCCTTCCTGCAGTACACGGGCGGCACCACCGGTGTGTCGAAGGGCGCGACGCTGCTGCACCGGAACATCGTCGCCAACGTGCTGCAGTCCGAGGCGTGGATGAACCCGGCGCTCACCAAGCCGGGCCGCGACGGCCGCATGCTGGGACCGGACGAAGAGATCATCACCATCACGGCGCTGCCGCTGTATCACATCTTCGCGCTCACGGTGTGCTGCCTGCTGTCGATGCGCAAGGGCGGACTGGCCGTGCTGATCCCGAACCCGCGCGACATCCCGGGCTTCATCAAGGTGCTCAAGCAGTACCGCTTCCACATGTTCCCGGCCGTGAACACGCTGTACAACGCGCTGCTGAACCATCCCGACTTCAAGAACGTCGACTGCTCCAACCTGCGCGTGGCCAACGGCGGCGGCATGGCGGTGCAGGAAGCTGTGGCCAAGAAGTGGCTCGAGGTGACGGGCTGCCCGATCATCGAAGGCTACGGCCTGTCGGAAACCTCGCCGTCGGCCATCTGCAACCCGACCAATACCGACACGTTTTCCGGCACGGTCGGCTTGCCGATCCCGGGCACCGAGGTCGCCATCCGTGACGACGAGGGCCACGATCTGCCGATCGGGCAGGCGGGCGAAATCTGCATCCGCGGCCCGCAGGTCATGGCCGGCTACTGGAAGCGCCCCGACGAGACCGCCAAGGTCATGTACGCCGACGGCTTCTTCAAGACCGGCGACGTGGGCGTGATGGACGAGCGCGGCTACACCAAGATCGTCGATCGCAAGAAGGACATGATCCTGGTGTCGGGCTTCAACGTGTACCCGAACGAGATCGAAGGCGTGGTGGCGATGTGCCCGGGCGTGCTGGAAGTCGCCGCCGTGGGCGTGCCAGATGTGCACTCGGGCGAGGTCGTGAAGCTGTTTGTCGTTCGCCGCGATCCGACGCTGACCGAAGAGAAGCTGCAGGAGTTCTGCAAGGAACAGCTCACCGGTTACAAGCGGCCGAAGTTCATCGAGTTCCGCAATGAGCTGCCGAAGACGAATGTCGGCAAGATCCTGCGCCGAGAGTTGCGGGACGAAGCGATGAAGAAGCGCGCGTGAGTCTGCGTTTCCGTAAAAAAAAGCCGCGAGGAATCGCGGCTTTTTTTGTTGTGGGGGCAGATCAGCCCACGTACAGCAGAATGCTCACGAACTGGCACGCACTGCTCGCCAGCACGAACAAGTGCCAGATGCCATGGAAGTGCTTCACCTTCTCGTCAAAGAGAAAAAAGCCGACGCCCGCGGTATAGAACGCGCCGCCCGCGACCACCCACCACAGGCCGGGCGCAGGCAGTGCGGCCATCAACGGCCCCATGGCGATCAGTACCAGCCATCCCATCACCACGTAGATCACCAGCGACAGAACGCGCGTGCGACGGCCGATCCAGAGCTCCTGCGCAATGCCGACGGCCGCCAGGGCCCAGTTGACGCCGAACAGCGTCCACCCCCACGGGCCGCGCAGCGTCACCAGTGCAAACGGCGTGTAGCTGCCGGCGATCAGCAGGTAGATGGCGCAATGGTCCAGGCGCTGCAAGACGCCCTTGGCCGGGCCGCGCAGGCTGTGATACAGCGTGGAGATGGTGTAGAGCAGGACCAGCGTGGTGCCGTAGACGACCGAGCTGACCACCTTCCACGCATCGTGGTGCAGCGCCGAGGATGTCACCAGCACCGCCATGCCCGCAGCGGCAAGGATGGCTCCGGCGAGGTGGCTGAAGCCGTTGAAACGTTCTCCGTGATACATGCGCGGATCTCCGGAAAGGCTCGGTGTGGGTGTGCGTTTTCGCGAGTGCAGACGCCGCATTTTCGCATGGGGTAGCGGCCAGGGCAGGCAGGCGCGTTCGAATCAGGAAGGCGCAGGTGCCCGCACAACGTCGGCAATCACGCCACGCAGCCACTGATGCGCCGGATCGTTCTGCCGCCGCGGGTGCCACAGATGCCCGAACGCAAATGGCTCGATCGGAAACGGTGCGGCAAACACACGCAGCCGCGCATCGCCGTCGAGCCGATCGAGATTGCGCCGCGCAACGGTGAGGACGAGGTCCGTTCCCGCAATCACCTCATTGGCCACGCCCCAGTGCGGCAGGGTGATCGCGATGCGTCGTGTGTGTCCGAGCCTGGCCAGCGCGCGATCGATTTCGTTGTCGACGCCGCCGCGCATGGCGACCAGCGCGTGCGGGCGCGCAAGCCATGCCTCCAGGGTCAATGTGCCGCAGGCCGGCAACGTGGATGCATCCGCCGCACAGGCGAAAGTGTCGGTGAACAGCGTCTGCGCCAGGAGTTCGGACGGCGGCGATGGAAAGACGCCGAGTGCCAGGTCCACCTCGCCGTCGAGCACCTGCAACTGCATCATCTCGCGCGTCGATTGCGTGACCACCAGGTCGATGCCGGGCGCTTCGGTGCGCAGGCGCCGCATCAGCCCAGGCAGCACGGTGCGCGCGCCGTAATCGGACATCACCAGCCGGAACACGCGCTGTGCTTCGGATGCGTCGAAAGCGGACGGGGCCAGCAGCGCGCCGAGCTGCGCCAGCACGTCCTCGAGCGGCTGCGAGAGCTCGCGCGCCCGCGCCGTCAACTCGAGCTTGCCGCCGCGGCGCACCAGCAGCGGGTCGCCAAACAGCGCACGCAGATGCGCCAGCGCATGGCTGACCGCGGGCTGGCTCTTGTGCAGCCGCACGGCCGCGCGCGAGATATGGCGTTCGGTCATCAGCGCGTGGAGGGTCACGAGCAGGTTGAGGTCAACACGCTGCAGAGGATTCGTCATGCGAATAATGGGAATGCGTCATTCGAATTTCCATTCGCGCTATTCATAAAGGAACATTGGCAGCAAGACAACTTCCGGAGTGGAGCGATGACGAATCCGCTGTCTTTTTCTGCGATGGGGCTGGCGCTGGTGGCGTTGGTGGCCGGCGCGCTCGTGCCGTTCCAGGCCGGCAGCAATGCGGTCCTGGGTCGGGCGCTTGGTCATCCGCTGTGGGCGACGGTGGTGTCGCTGCTGGTGAGCCTCCTGATGGTGGTGCCCGTGCTGATTGCGCTGCGTGCGCCGGCGCCGCTGCTCGGGCAAGCGGCGCGCCTGCCGCTGTGGGCGTGGTTCGGCGGTGTCGCGGGCGTGATCTACCTGACGGCTGCGCTCATGCTCACGCCCAGGCTGGGTGCGACCACGTTCATCGTCAGCGTGATTGCGGGGCAGATGCTCACCTCGCTGCTGATCGACCATTTCGGCCTCGTGGGGCTGCCGGTCAAGCCCGTCAATGTGGGCCGCATTGCCGGCGTGGCGCTGATCTGCGCGGGGATGCTGCTGGTGCAGTGGTTCACGCAGGCGCAGCCCGCGCCGGCCGGCAACGCTGCCAGCGCGGCGCGGGCGCGGTCTTCGCCCTGATTACATCAGGCGCGCATCGCGCGTCTCTCGCATGCAGAGCACGCCGCACAGGCTGACCACCGCAGCCGCCGATACATACATCCCGACCCAACTGAGCCCGCCCTGTTCGGCCAGCTTCTGCGCGATATACGGCGCAATCGATGCACCGAGAATGCCGCCCAGGTTGTACGAGACGCCTGCGCCCGTGTAGCGCACGTTGGTCGGGAACAGCTCCGGCAGCAGCGCGCCCATCGGCGCGAAGGTCACGCCCATCAGGAACAGCTCGATGATCAGGAAGAGCGCCACCAGGGGCGTCTGGCCGCTGCCGAGCAGCGGTGCCATCGTGAAGCCCGACAGAATGGCCGCGATGATGCCGACGATCAGCACCGGTTTGCGCCCGAAGCGGTCCGACGCCCACGCCGACAGCGGCGTCGCCAGCCCCATGAACACCACCGCCAGGCACAGCAGCCCCAGGAAGCTCGGCCGCGAGAAATGCAGCGTGCCCACGCCGTACGACAGCGAAAACACCGTCGAGATGTAGAACAGCGTGTAGCAGACCACCATGGCCAGCGCGCCCAGCAGCGTCGGCCACCAGTGGTGCGCCAGCAGCGTGGCGACCGGCACCTTCACACGTTCCTGGCGGTCGATGGCGGCCTGGAATGCGGGCGTCTCGGCGATCTTCAGGCGCACGTACAGGCCCAGCGCCACGAGCACCGCGCTGACGAGGAAGGGAATGCGCCAGCCCCAGCTGCGGAACTGCTCGTCCGACAGTGCAAGCGCCAGCCCGAAGAACAGCCCGTTCGATGCCAGGAAGCCCACCGACGGCCCCAGCTGCGGAAACATGCCGAACCAGGCGCGCTTGCCCTGCGGCGCGTTCTCGGTGGCCAGCAGCGCCGCGCCGCCCCATTCGCCGCCCAGGCCGATGCCCTGGCCAAAGCGCAGAATGCACAGCAGGACAGGCGCCAGCGTGCCGATGCTGTCATAGCCCGGCACCAGCCCGATCAGCGTGGTGGAAATGCCCATCACCAGCAGCGACGCCACGAGCGTGGATTTGCGCCCGATCCGGTCACCGAAGTGGCCGAACAGGAACGAGCCGATCGGCCGTGCGATGAACGCGATCCCGAACGTGACGAAGGCCGACAGCGCTTGCGCCGTAGCCGATCCGTGCGGGAAGAACACGGGCCCGATCACCAGCGCCGCGGCCGTGGCGTAGACGTAGAAATCGTAGAACTCGATGGCCGTGCCGATGAAGCTCGCAAAGACGATGCGCGAGCGGCTGGCGTCCGTGGCTGGATCGGCGGCGGGCGCCACCATGGCGGAGGAAGTCGAAGAGGACATGCGGGTCTCCCGGGGACGTTGTGTTGTTGTCGTTATGAAGGCCGCCCATTGTGCGCGCGGCGGGCGGGGTGCTCAATGGCTGCGCGGTCAATCCACCTTTGCGCCCGAGGCCTTCACGACCGCGGCCCACTTCGCCGTCTCGGCACGGATGTGCGCGGCGAACTGCTCGGGCGTATCGCCCACGGGCTCGGCGCCTTGCGCTTCGAGCTTCTCCTTGACGGCGGGGCTTGCCAGCGATTTCGCCACCGCCTGCTGGATGCGCGACACGATGGCCGGCGGCGTGCCGGCTGGCGCCAGCAGCCCGAACCACGAGCTGGCCTCGTATTGAGGCAGGCCGGCGGCTTGCGCGACGGTCGGCACGCCGGGCAGCGCCGGCGAGGGTTTGGCGCTCGTGACGGCCAGCGCCTTCAGCTTGCCGCCCTTGATCTGCGGCATGGCCGAGGGCAGGTTGTCGAACATCAGGTCCATCGTGCCGCCGATCAGATCGGTCAGCGCCGGACCGCTGCCCTTGTACGGCACGTGGACCATGCTCGTGCCCGTCTGCGTCTTGAACAGCTCGCCGGCCAGATGGATCGACGTTCCGTTACCCGACGACGCCATGTTCAGCTTGCCCGGATTGGCCTTCGCGTAGTCGATGAGGTCCTTCACCGAGTTGATCTTGTTCTTCTGCGCAAAGGCCGGGTTGACCACGAGCACGTTCGGCACGGAGGCCACCAGCGTGATCGGCGCAAAGTCCTTGATCGGATCGAAACCCAGCCGCACGCCGTTCTGCGAGTACAGGGTCTGGTTGATGGCGTGCGTGCCGACCGTGCCCATCAGCAGCGTGTAGCCGTCGGGCGCGGCCTTGGCCACGAGCGTCGAGCCGATGTTGCCGCCCGCGCCAGGCCGGTTGTCCACGATGACGTTCCAGCCGGCGCCGCGCGTGAGTTCTGCCGCGACGGCGCGCGCCAGGATGTCGGTCGTGCCGCCCGGCGTGAACGGCACGACGATGGTGATCGGCTTGGCCGGATACGGCGGGGTTTGCGCTGCTGCCGGCAACGCGATGGCGCCGGCAGCAGCACCGGCAAAGGCTGCGCGCAGCAAGGCACGGCGCAGCGTGCAAGGCACGGTCATGTCTCCTCCGATGATGTTTTTGTGTCGGCACAGCATAGCGCGCGGCCATGCAAAAAGGCACCCGAAGGTGCCTTCCTGCGCCCGCCAAGGAGAGGGGGCGGCGGGCAACAACACAGTGCGCGTCAGAACTTGTGACGCAGGCCGATCGCCACGCCGACCTGGCTGTCCGAGTTCGGCGTGATGAAGTACGTCTGCGATGCGGCCGGCAGGTAGCCCACCGACGTCTGCGCGCCCGTCGCCGGGTTCGTCACATAGCCGATCGAATCCCAGTTCAGCGACGCATTGCGTGCATACGCGGCGCTCAGGTACACGTCGGTGCGCTTCGAGAAGTTGTAGTCGGCGATGAACTGCCACTGCTGCGGGTTACGCGGGTTGACCGTGGCGCCGCCGATGGTCGCTTCCTTGATGTTGTCGTAGTAGTACGCCAGCGTCAGGCCCAGGGCCGGCGTCACCTGGTAGTTCACGCCCGCCCAGTAATAGTCGTCGCGGTGCGGCAGCAGCGCCAGCGTGGCGCCAGACGAAGCCGTGTCGGTCTTGCCGTAGCGATAGCCGCCCATGACCTTGACCGGGCCCACCGTGTAGCTCGCGGCGATGGCGGCGCGCTTGTCCTTGGCGTACTCGTTGCCGGGGCCGCCCAAGGCTTCGGCTGCCGTCAGCACCTTCACTTCGTCATAGGCGATCCCCACGCCGAACGGGCCGGCAAAGTAGTTGGCGCCAACCCCGTACGCCGAGTTGGCGGTCTGGCTGCCGGCGCGCTCGCCGAACGACCAGTGGCCTTCCACGGTCAGCGGGCCGAATGCGCCCGTGTACTTGATGACATTGTCTTCGCGGAAGTTCGGGCCCAGCTGGCCGACCACCGGCTCATACTGCGTGGCGTAACCGGTCGGCGAGAAGTTCGCCATCATGTCGAAGATCGTGGTGTATTGCCGGCCCAGCGTGATCTTGCCCCAGTTGCCCTGCAAGCCGACAAACGCCTGGCGGCCGAACAGGCGCCCGCCCTGCTGCAGCGTGCCGGTGTCCATGCCGTAGCCCGACTCCAGCACGAACAGGCCCTTGAGACCGCCACCGATGTCTTCAACGCCGCGCAAGCCCCAGCGATTGGAAGACAGCCCACCGGCCTGCATCGCCAGGCGCGAACCGCTGCTGCCCGGGATGACCACCCCCGCGGCCGTCACGGCTTGCGCGTGGTTGACGTACTCAACGTTGGCGTCGACCACGCCATACAGCGTCACACTCGACTGAGCCTGCGCAACACCTGCAAATGTGCCCAGCACTGCCAATGCCAGCAGCGATTTCTTCATCGGTCGGTCTCCAGAATCTTATTTATTGAATTCGGTGGCAGGCAGACCCTCCGTTCTTGTCTTCCCACCCCATGACTTTCAAGCGAAGTCGCTGACTAATGTAGCAACCCGTTGCAGGCGCCGGTCGAAATTTGCGAACGAATGTTCGTAAACGCGCGTTTGCTGTCTGATCCCGGCAACAGGCTGTTTCCGAAATCGAAATAGAAGTGGCATGTGCGCCTGCAATTCCTTGCGGTTTTGGATGCGATCCGCGCGCCAGCAGGGTTATCCCGTACAGTTGTGTTTGGCCGTGTCCGGTCTGACGCAGGACAAGATGCCGGCGGATGGCCGCCTTACAATGACGCCTGCGCCGTCCGCCATTGCCGGCGGCGCTGCTCTCATGCTCGATCGCTTCCTTTCTGAATTTGACCGCGCCCTGCGCGCCGTGGCCGGCGTCACGCGGGCCAGCCGTCCCAATCCTGCCGACGCGGTCGTCGCGCCGGCCACCTCCGACGACGTGGCCAAGCTCTCCGAGGCGGACCGCCGGCATGCCGCCGGCCTCATGCGCGTGAATCATGTGGGCGAGGTCTGCGCCCAGGCGTTGTATCAAGGGCAGGCCCTGTTCGCGCGGGATCCCGCGATCCGCGCGCAACTTGATCAGGCCGCGCGCGAAGAGGAAGACCACCTTGCCTGGTGCGCCCAGCGCCTGCAGGAGCTGAACGACCGGCCCAGTCTGCTCAACCCGCTCTGGTATGCCGGTGCCTTTGCCATCGGCGCGGTGGCCGGGCGCCTGGGCGACAGGATCAGCCTCGGCTTCGTTGCCGAGACCGAGCGCCAGGTCGAGCATCATCTCGACGGCCATCTCGACGCATTGCCGGACCACGACACCCGCTCGCGCGCCATCGTCGCCCAGATGCGCGATGACGAAATCCGCCACGGCGACCATGCGCGCCAGGCTGGCGGCATCGAGCTGCCGGCGCCCATCCGCCATGCGATGCGCGCCGCCTCGCGCGTCATGACGACGACCGCCTACCGCATCTGAGGCCGCGCGCGCGTTTCACGGCGCGGCGCTCCTCCGTTTATCCGACCTCGCGGCTGCGTCCTGCGTGAGCGCGCAGCGCGCGCGCCTGCGCATCGTTCTCTCACGTGGTTTCTCCATAAACCGCGCTATCTCCTTCATTTGATTGGGAAAAGTGCCGTGCGCACTCGTGCTGTGTGCGCTAAGTCATTGTTCTGATTGCAAATTTTCCGTCTCGCGGGCCGCTGCAAGCCTTGACCGTCCAAAATGGTTCCTCTAAAGTGGGAAACAGTGTCAGAAAGTGTAGTTTTGTGGTTTGAAGAGGCCGTTTTGCAGGCCATTTGACGGCAAGGTTGACGGCGAAGGCGTCGCTGTCCGGAGAGAGAATCCAACGTGTTCCAGGGTGCGTCGGCGCTGACGCTGGATGCCAAGGGGCGGATGTCCATTCCGTCGCGGCACCGCGAAGCGCTCCAGCTGCAGGCCGAGGGCCGGGTGACTGTGACCAAGCACCCGGACGGCTGCCTCATGCTGTTTCCGCGCCCGGAGTGGGAACGCTTTCGCGAGCGCATCGCCGCGCTGCCGATGGAAGCGCACTGGTGGAAGCGGATCTTCCTGGGCAGCGCCGCCGACGTGGAGCTCGACACCGCCGGCCGTGTCCTCATCACACCTGAATTGCGCACCGCGGCCGCCCTTGAGCGCGACGTGATGCTGCTCGGCATGGGCAGCCACTTCGAAATCTGGGACGCCGCCACGTACACCGCGAAGGAGCAGGCCGCCATGGCGCAAGGCATGCCCGACGCCCTCAAGAATTTCTCCTTTTGATGACGCGCGATGACAACCCAAGCCAGTACGGGACTGCGCCATCAAACGGTGCTTTTGGACGAAGCGGTCGATGCGCTGATCTGGCGCGACGACGGCATCTATATCGATGGAACCTTCGGGAGAGGCGGGCACAGCCGCCGCATCCTGGAACGGCTGGGGCCCGGCGGCAGACTCGTCGCCTTCGACAAGGACCCGGCAGCAATCACCGAAGCGGGCACCGTAGAGGATGCCCGCTTCGCTATTGAGCATGACAGCTTCGCGCAGATGGCCCAGTGCCTGGACGCGCGCGGCATTGAACGGGTGGCCGGCGTGCTGCTGGATCTGGGCATCAGCTCGCCCCAGATCGACGAAGGCGCACGTGGCTTCTCGTTTCGGATGGATGGCCCGCTCGACATGCGGATGGACACCACGCGCGGCATCACCGCAGCCCAATGGCTGGCCGAGGCCGATGAGCGCGACATTGCGAGGGTGATACGGGACTATGGGGAAGAACGGTTTGCTGTACAGATTGCAAAGGCGATTGTTGCTCGCCGGAGCGAATCCGGGACTCGAGGTCCTCTCGATCGCACATCCGAGCTTGCCGCGCTCGTGGCGCAAGCCGTCAAAACACGCGAGAAGGGCCAAGACCCTGCGACCCGCACCTTTCAAGCTTTACGGATTCACGTCAATCAAGAGCTTGCGGACCTCGAAACCGGTCTGAAGGCCGCCTTTGAACGCCTGGAACAGGGGGGACGTCTCGTCGTGATCAGCTTCCATTCGCTGGAAGACCGCATCGTCAAGCGCTTCATGCAGGCCTTGGCGCGTCCGGAGCAATCCGCCGCGCCGGAACTGCGTCGGGCGCCGCTGCGTGCGCATGAGCTGCCGGCGCCGCAGTTGCGCCTGCTCGGCCGCGTGAAGCCGTCGGAGGCCGAGGTGTCGGCCAACCCGCGTGCGCGCTCGGCCATCATGCGCGTGGCCGAGCGTTGCTGACAGCTGCTGACTCGCGGAGACCCACGCCATGAACCGCCTGAACATGTTCCTGCTGACCGCGCTGGTGCTGTGTGCGCTGTCGCTGGTCAACGCACAGCATCAGGCGCGGCAACTGTTTGTCGCGCTCGACCGTGCGCAGGCGGAAGAGAAGCAACTGAATATCGACTGGTCGCGCCTGCAATATGAGCAGAGCGCACTGGGCAAGAGTGCTCGCATTGCCGACATTGCGAGCCGGCAATTGAAGATGGCGCCCGCGCAGGCGGGCCGCACGCAGTATCTGCAGGGGTTTGCCGATATGCCGACGACGGAGGCCTCCTCCGCAGCGGCCAGCGCGCCCACGGCTTCCGGAGTTCAGCCATGAGCGGTGCACGCAAACCTAACGGGACCACGGCGCGCGCGCGCCTGGGCCAGTTCTCGGCCAGCCCGGTGCTGGGGCTGCGCCTGCCGATGTGGCGCTCGAAACTCGTGGTGTTCCTGATGTTTGCCGCGTTCATGGCGTTGATCGGCCGTGCGCTGTGGATCCAGGGTCCGGGCAACCGGTTTTACGAGGCCGAGGGCAAGAAGCGCTTCCAGCGCACGCTGGAGCTGCCCGCCACGCGCGGCAAGATCCTTGATCGCAACGGCCTGGTGCTGGCCACCAGCCTGCCGGTCAAGGCCATCTGGGCCGTGCCGGAAGACGTGCCCAACAACGTGCCCGGCGAGGACATGAAGAAGCTCGCCAAGCTCCTTGATATGAGCCCGAAGGAGCTCGCCGGCAAGCTCGGTGAAGACAAGGGCTTCGTCTACCTCAAGCGCCAGGTGCTGCCTGAAGTCGCCGAGCAGATCGCCGCGCTCAAGATCGAAGGCATCTATCAGACGCGCGAGTACAAGCGCTTCTACCCCGAAGGCGAGGCGATGGCGCACATCGTCGGCTTCACGAACGTCGAGGACAAAGGCCAGGAAGGCGTGGAGCTGGCGCGCCAGGCCGAGCTCGCAGGGGCGGCTGGGCAGCGGCAGGTGATCAAGGATCGCCTGGGCCGCGTGGTGGAAGACGTGGGCGTGCTCAAGGCGCCGCGCGATGGGCACGACCAGACGCTTTCCATCGACGCCAAGATCCAGTACCTGACCTTCAACGAGATCAAGGCCGCGGTCGAGCGCACCCGCGCGAAGGCGGCCAGCGCCATCGTCCTCGATGCGCAGACCGGCGAAGTCCTGGCGCTGGCCAACTACCCGACCTACAACCCGAACGATCGCAGCCGCCTGTCGGGCGAGCAGCTGCGCAACCGCGTGCTGACCGACACCTTCGAGCCCGGCTCGATGATGAAGCCGATCACTATCAGCCTGGCGCTGCAACTCAAGCGCGTGACGCCCAACACGCTGGTGCAGACCAACGGCAAATACAGCTTCGAAGGCGCCACCATTTCCGACACGAGCAACTACGGCACGCTGACGGTCGCGCAGGTCATCCAGCACTCGAGCAACATCGGCACGACGAAGATCGCGATGCTGCTCAAGCCGCAGGAAATGTGGGACATGTTCACCAGCGTGGGCCTCGGTCAGGCGCCCAAGATCGGCTTCCCGGGCGCCGTGGCGGGACGGCTGCGGCCGGCGAACAAATGGCGCCGCATCGAGCAGGCGACCATGTCGTACGGCTACGGCCTGTCGGTGTCGCTGTTCCAGATCGCACACGCGTACACCATCTTCGCGCACGACGGCGAACTGATTCCGATCACGATGTATCGCACCAATGGCCAGCCGCCGCAGGGCGAGCGCGTGATCTCACCTGAGGTGGCGCGGCAGGTCCGCCAGATGCTCGAGACCGTCACGGCGCCCGGCGGCACCGCGCCGCAGGCCCAGGTGATGGGCTATCGCGTGGGCGGCAAGACCGGCACGGCGTGGAAGCATACCGGGCGCGGCTATGACCGCTCCAAGTATCGCGCCTCGTTCATCGGTCTGGCCCCGATGTCCAACCCGCGCATCATCGTGGCCGTGAGCGTGGACGAGCCCACGGTGGGCAACCGCTACGGCGGTGGCGCGGCCGGCCCGGTGTTCTCGCAGATCGTGGGGGGCACCTTGCGTGCGCTGAACGTCCCGCCCGATTCGCCTGTCCGCCAGCTCGTGATGACCCCGGACGTGCCGGAAGAACCGGTGGGGGGGTTGCAATGACGAGCCGTTCCACCACCGTGACTTCCGACCGCCCGCCCGTGGCCGTGCGTCTTGCGGCTGTTCTCGACTGGCTCCGCACGCAGGTGCCGGCCGGTGCCGACATCACCAGCGACACGCGCAAGCTCAAGACGGGCGATGTTTTCGTCGCGTATGTGCTCGGCAACGCGCGCCAGCGCGGCGACGGCCGACCGCACATCCCGCAGGCCATTGCGGCCGGGGCGTCTGCCGTGCTGGCCGAAGCGCACGGCTACGTGGTGCCCGCCGATGCGCCGGTGCGCATTCTGCCGGTGGATGGCCTGGCCGAGCTGGCCGGGCCGCTCGCTGCGC
This sequence comes from Ralstonia sp. RL, assembly GCF_001683835.1. Lineage (NCBI taxonomy): Bacteria > Pseudomonadati > Pseudomonadota > Betaproteobacteria > Burkholderiales > Burkholderiaceae > Ralstonia > Ralstonia sp. RL. The sequence continues at coordinate 26,764 of NZ_LWRX01000042.1, forward strand.
AATGGTATGGCGTGCCGGGCCCCGAGGCATTGCGTGTCATCGGCGTGACCGGCACCAATGGCAAGACGTCGTGCTCGCAATGGATCGCGCAGGCGCTCACCCGGCACGGCGAGCGCTGCGCAGTGGTGGGTACGCTGGGCACCGGGTTCGTCGATGCGCTGGTGGCCACGGGCTTCACCACGCCCGACGCCATTCAGCTGCAACACAGCCTGGCCGAGCTGCACCGGGCGGGCGCTCGCGCAATCGCCATGGAAGTCTCGTCGCACGGCCTGGAGCAGGGCCGCGTTGACGGTACGTATTTCGACATCGCGGTGTTCACCAACCTCACGCAGGATCACCTCGACTACCACGGCACGATGGCCGAATACGAACTTGCCAAGGCGCGCCTGTTCGGCTGGCCGGGTTTGCGGGCGGCCGTGATCAACCGGGACGATGCAGCAGGTGTGCGACTGCTGCGGAACGCGCGCGCCGACGTTGAAACCATCGAATACGGCATCGACGGCGATGCCGCTGCGCAGCACGGCGCCAAGCAGTGGCTGCGTGCCGCCAACGTGCGCGCGCACCGCACCGGTACGACGTTCGAGGTGGACGGCAGCTTCGGCCGCGCAACGGTGCATGCGCCCACTGTCGGTCTGTTCAACGTTTCGAACCTGCTGGCTGTGCTCGGCGCGTTACTGGCGGCCGGCGTGCCATGGCAGGACGCCATCGCGCGCATCGAAAAGCTCCAGCCCGTGAGCGGCCGCATGGAGCGCTTTGGCGGCGAGGACGGCCCGCTGGTGGTGGTCGACTACGCGCACACGCCCGATGCGCTCGAACAGACGCTGCGCGCGCTTGCGCCAATGACCGAGGCGCGCGGCGGCAAGCTGTGGGCCGTGTTCGGCTGCGGCGGCGACCGCGACCCCGGCAAGCGCCCGAAGATGGGCGCCATTGCAGAGCGGCTGGCGCAGCATGTCGTACTGACTTCCGACAACCCGCGCAGCGAAGATCCGCAGCACATCCTCGACGAGATTGCCGACGGCATGGACCACCCGAGCGCCGCCGCGCAGATCGAAGACCGCGCCGCCGCGATCCTGCACGCGGTGCGGCACGCCGATGCGCACGACGTGATCGTCGTGGCGGGCAAGGGGCATGAATCGACGCAGGAGATCGCCGGCCGCAAACGCCCGTTCTCCGATCAGGAACACGTGCGCTTGGCGCTGGCTGCCCGCGGGGTGAACGCATGAGCGCCGCCCAGACCGTGATGATGCACGCGACCGATGCCGCTTCCTGGATGGCGGGTGCCTACCTGGCCGGCCCCGATGCGGCCATCCTGCGCGTCACTACCGACAGCCGTACCGTGCAGCCCGGCGACCTGTTTGTCGCGCTGATCGGCGAACGGTTTGATGCCCACGACTTCCTGCCCGAAGTGGTGGCGCGCGGCGCGGCCGCCGTACTGGTGTCGCGCGCGCCGGCCGCCACGCTGGATATGTCGAACGTGGCCGTTCTGACGGTAGCCGATACGCGCGTCGGGCTCGGCGAGCTTGCAGCGGGCTGGCGCCGCCAGTTTCCGATTCCCGTGGTGGCCGTGACGGGCAGCAACGGCAAGACCACGGTCAAGGAGATGATCTCGGCCATCTTCGCGCACGCCGTGGGTGAAGACGCCCGCCTGGCAACCGCCGGCAATTTCAACAACGAGATCGGCCTGCCGCTCACGCTGTTCCGCCTGAACGCGCAACACAGGCTGGCGGTGCTCGAACTCGGCATGAACCACCCGGGTGAGACCGCCGTGCTGGCCGCCATCGCCCAGCCGACGGTGGCGATGATCAACAACGCGCAGCGCGAGCACCAGGAATTCATGGTGAATGTGCAGGCCGTGGCCGAAGAACACGCCGCCGTGCTGGCGGCGCTGCCGGCTGACGGCGTGGCGGTGTTCCCGCGCGACGCGGCCAACGGCGGTGAGTTTGCGCCGGTATGGCAGGCGGCTGCGGGTTCGCGTCGCGTGCTCGATTTCGGCATCGAGGCTGGCGCTGTGAAGGGCGCCGTCACCGATGCTGCCGACGGCCAGCGCATCGACGTGCAGGCCGAGGGGCAGCGCTTCGTCATCACGCTACCGCTGCTTGGGTTGCACAACGCGCGCAATGCACTGGCGGCAACGGCGTGCGCGCTGGCTGCCGGTGTGGCGCCCGAGGTCATCGTGCAGGCGCTCGGCAGCTTCGCGCCGGTCAAGGGGCGGCTGCAGCGCAAGCCGGGCGCACACGGCGGCCTCGTCATCGACGACACGTACAACGCGAATCCGGATTCGGTGCGCGCCGCGATCGAGGCGCTCATCACGCTGCCGGCGCCGCGCTGGCTGGTGCTCGGCGACATGGGCGAGGTTGGCGCGCAAGGGCCGGCATTCCACGCGGAGATCGGTGCCTATGCGCGTGAGCGCGGCATCGATGCGGTGCTGGCCACCGGCGAGCTTGCACGGCATACGGTCGACGCGTTTGGCGCGGGCGCACAGCATTTCGCGTCGGCCGAAGCGTTGATTGAACACGGTGTGCCGGCCATCGGGCCCGGTGCGACGGTATTGGTGAAGGGCTCGCGCTTCATGCGGATGGAACGCATTGTGGAAGCGCTGGTCTTGAAAGACCCGGCTGCAACATCGGCCGCCGGGTCTTCCACGCAACAGAAGCATTAAAGGGATGTAAGAACCCATGTTATTGGCATTGGCGCAGTGGCTGCAGAACGACTACGGCTTCCTGCGCGTTTTCAACTATCTGACGTTCCGGGCCGTGATGGCATCCCTCACGGCGCTGGTGATCGGCCTCGGGTTCGGGCCGTGGGTGATCCGTCGGCTGACGGAACTGAAAGTTGGCCAGGCCGTGCGCAGCTATGGTCCGCAGACGCACCTGGTCAAGGCCGGCACGCCGACCATGGGCGGCGTCCTGGTGCTCATCGGCATTGCGGTGTCCACGCTGCTGTGGGCCGACTGGGGCAACCGATTCATCTGGATCGTGCTGCTCGTCACGCTCGGCTACGGCGCTGTTGGCTGGGTGGATGACTACCGCAAGGTCGTGCACCGTGACCCGAAGGGCATGTCCTCGCGCGAGAAGTTCTTCTGGCAGACCGTGATCGGCCTGTTTGCCGCGGCGTACCTGGCGTTCTCGGTGTCCGAGACGAGCAACATGCGCGTGCTGGAGCTGTTCATGGAATGGGTGCGCAGCGGTCTGTCGCTGAACCTGCCGGCCAAGTCGCACCTGATCGTGCCGTTCTTCAAGGAAGTCAGTTACCCGCTCGGCGTGTTCGGTTTCATCGTGCTGACTTACCTCGTGATCGTCGGCTCGAGCAATGCGGTGAACCTGACGGACGGCCTCGACGGCCTCGTCATCATGCCGGTGGTGCTGGTCGGCAGCGCGCTGGGTGTGTTTGCTTACGTGATGGGCAGCGCGGTCTACAGCAAATACCTGCTGTTCCCGCATATTCCGGGCGCGGGTGAGCTGCTGATCTTCTGCTCGGCGATGGCCGGGGCGGGGCTCGCCTTCCTGTGGTTCAACGCGCATCCGGCGCAGGTGTTCATGGGCGACGTCGGCGCGCTGGCGCTGGGCGGGGCGTTGGGCACCATTGCCGTGATCGTCCGCCAGGAAATCGTGCTCTTCATCATGGGCGGCATCTTCGTGGCCGAAACGCTCTCGGTGATGCTGCAGGTGACGTGGTTCAAGTTCACGAAGAAGCGCTATGGCGAGGGTCGGCGCCTGTTCCGCATGGCGCCGCTGCATCACCATTTCGAGCTGGGCGGCTGGAAAGAGACGCAGGTGGTCGTGCGCTTCTGGGTCATCACCATGATGCTGGTGCTGATAGGCCTGTCGACGTTGAAGCTGCGGTGAGGGCGACATGACAGACACGATCGACATGGCCGAACCCGCCCGCCCCGACGACGACATGGATGTCGTCGCCACCACGCTCGACTCCACCGAGCCGACGCCGCCGGCTGAAACAGCGCAGGCGCCGCGCATGTTTGGCGAATTCGACGCGCCGTTCGTGCTGGTGCTCGGCCTGGGCGAGTCGGGCCTCGCCATGGCGCGCTGGTGCGCCCGCCACGGTGCGCGCGTGCGCGTGGCCGATACGCGCGAGACACCGGCCAACTTGCCGACCTTGCGCGCCCACGTGCCGGACGCCGAATTCGTGAGCGGCCCGTTTGTCGCATCGCTGCTGGAAGGCGTGACGCTGGTGGCGATCAGCCCCGGCCTGTCGCCGCTGGATGCGAACGTCGCTGCGCTGCTTGCCGCCGCCAGCGAACGCACGGTGCCCGTCTGGGGCGAGATCGAACTGTTTGCTCGCGCGCTGGCCGGCCTCAAGGCCGTGCAGGCCTACGCGCCGCGTGTGCTGGCCATCACGGGCACCAACGGCAAGACCACCACGACGGCGCTCACGGGCGCGTTGGCCCAACGTGCCGGCAAGACCGTCGGTGTGGCCGGCAACATCAGCCCCTCCGCGCTCGATAAGCTCAGCGAATGCATCGACGCAGGCGTGCTGCCCGACGTGTGGGTGCTCGAACTGTCCAGCTTCCAGCTCGAGACCACGCATACGCTGGATGCCGACGCCGCGACCATCCTCAACATCACGCAGGACCACCTTGACTGGCACGGCTCGATGGAAGCCTACGCCGCAGCCAAGGGCCGCATCTTCGGCGCCCGCACCGTGCGCGTGCTGAACCGGCAGGACGCCGGCGTGATGGCGTTCGCGAGCAAGCACGGCATCGACGTGACCTTTGGCACCGACGAGCCTGCTGCGCCCGATGCGCTTGGCCTGCTGCGCGAGGGCGGCATGCCGTGGATCGTGCTGGCCGAAGCCGAGGACGACGACCTTCCCAAGCCGGCACGCCGCAAGAAGGGCGACACGGCGCCCGCCGCGCCCGTGCCGGTCCGTCTCAAGCGCCTGATGCCGGCGGACGCACTGCGCATCCGCGGCCTGCATAACGCCACGAATGCGATGGCCGCACTCGCCCTGTGCCGTGCGATCGACCTGCCGGTGAGCGCACTGTTGCACGGCCTGCGCGATTACGTCGGCGAGCCGCACCGTGTTGAACTCATCGCCGCGTTCGATGACATCGAATTCTTTGACGACAGCAAGGGCACCAATGTCGGCGCAACGGTGGCGGCGCTGTCTGGCCTGTCCAAGCACGTCGTCCTGATTGCGGGCGGAGACGGCAAGGGCCAGGACTTTTCGCCGCTGGCTGCGCCCGTCGCGCAGTACGCGCGTGCGGTGGTGCTGATCGGCCGCGATGCGCCGCGAATCCGCGAGGCGCTGGCGGGTACCGGTGTCGCACTCATCGATGCACCCACGCTTGAGGCTGCCGTGAACCAGGCAGCCGCGCACGCCCAGCCCGGTGATGCCGTGCTGCTGTCGCCGGCCTGCGCGAGCTTCGACATGTTCCGCAACTACGAACATCGCGCGCAGGTGTTCCACGAAGCCGTGGTCGCGCTCGCCGCCGACCGGGGAGTGCTGCTATGAGCGACACCCAGATCAAGCGCAGCGGCTTCATCGGGGCGACCATCGGCAGCGCCTGGGGCGGGCTGCGCGACGCTGTTTCGGGCGTCAAGCCAACGCGCTCCAAGATGATGGAATACGACCAGCCGCTGATGTGGGTGGCGATCGTGCTGCTCGGCCTCGGGCTGGTGATGGTGTATTCGGCGTCGATTGCGCTGCCCGATTCACCGAAGTACGCCAACTATACGAATGGGCACTTCCTGACGCGCCACGCCTTCTCGCTGTTGATCGGCGTGATCGGGGCCGTGGTGGCATTCCAGATCCCAGTGAAGTTCTGGGACAAGTACGCGCCCAAGCTGTTCATCCTCGCGCTGGTCCTGCTGATCGTGGTGCTGATTCCGCACGTGGGCAAGGGCGTGAACGGCGCGCGGCGCTGGTTGCCGCTCGGCATCATGAACTTCCAGCCTTCCGAGCTGATGAAGCTGGCGGTCGTGCTGTACGCGGCCAATTACACCGTGCGCAAGCAGGACTGGATGCAGAGCGTGCGCAAGGGCTTCCTGCCGATGGGCGTGGCGGTGGCGTTCGTCGGTTCGCTGCTGCTGCTGGAGCCCGACATGGGCGCGTTCCTCGTGATTGCCGCCGTGGCCATGGGCATCCTGTTCCTGGGCGGCGTGAACGGCAAGCTGTTCGGCGGACTGGTGCTGACGGCCGTCTCGACGTTCTCGCTGCTGATCGTGGCATCGCCGTGGCGGCGCGAGCGCATCTTCGCGTACCTGAACCCGTGGCAAGAGGAATACGCGCAGGGCAAGGCGTACCAGCTGACGCACTCGCTCATCGCCTTCGGGCGCGGCGAGTGGACCGGCGTCGGCCTGGGCGGCAGCATCGAGAAGCTGCACTACCTGCCCGAAGCGCATACCGACTTCATCCTGGCCGTGATCGGCGAGGAGCTCGGTTTTGTCGGCGTGCTGATCGTGATCCTGCTGTTCTACTGGATGGTGCGCCGCGCGTTCGAGATCGGCCGCACCGCGCTGCAGCTCGACCGCACGTTCGCCGGGCTGGTCGCCAAGGGGCTGGGCATCTGGATCGGCTGGCAGGCGTTCATCAACATGGGCGTGAACCTCGGTCTGCTGCCGACCAAGGGCCTGACGCTGCCGATGGTCAGCTACGGCGGCTCGGGCATCCTGATGAACTGCGTGGCGCTCGCGCTGCTGCTGCGCATCGACTATGAAAACCGCGTGCTGATGCGTGGGGGCAAGGTATGACGGTCGGCACGCCATCGCGCACGCTCCTCGTCATGGCCGGCGGTACGGGCGGCCACATCTTCCCCGCGCTGTCGGTCGCCAAGCTGCTGGCCGCGCGTGGCTGGAAGGTGGTTTGGCTGGGCAACGCGAACGGCATGGAAGGCCAGCTTGTGCCCAAGCACGGCTTTCCGCTGGAGTCGGTGCAGTTTGGCGGTGTGCGCGGCAAGGGTCTCGTCACCAAGTTTCTGCTGCCGCTCAATCTGCTGCGCGCGTTCTGGCAAAGCCTCGGCGTCGTGCGCCGCGTGCGTCCGAACGTGGTGCTCGGCATGGGCGGCTATATTACCTTCCCGGGCGGCATGATGAGCGTGCTGCTGGGCCGCCCGCTCGTGCTGCACGAGCAGAATTCGATTGCCGGTCTCGCCAACCGCGTGCTGGCGCGTGTGGCGGATCGCGTGCTGTGCGCCTTCCCTAACGCGCTGGCCGGTGCCGAATGGGTCGGCAACCCGATCCGCGCGGACCTGGCAGCGCTGTCGTCGCCGCAGGCGCGCTATGCGGAGCGCACCGGCCCGCTGCGCGTGCTGGTGGTGGGCGGCAGCCTCGGGGCGGCGGCCCTGAACGACGTGGTACCGAAGGCGATGGCGCTGCTGCCGGCCCACACGCGCCCGATCGTCATCCACCAGGCCGGCGCCAAGCAGATCGACACGCTGCGCGCGAACTACGCCGCAGCGGGCATCGACGAGGCCCACGCGCATGCCGTCCCGTTCATCGACGATATGGCGGCCGCCTATGCGCATGCCGATCTCGTGATCTGCCGCGCGGGCGCCATGACCGTCTCCGAAGTGGCCGCGGCCGGTGTCGCTGCGCTGTTCGTTCCGTTCCCGCATGCAGTGGACGACCACCAGACCACCAACGCGCGGTTCCTTTCCGAACGCGGCGCGGCCTTGCTGGTGCCCCAGCCGGAACTGAGTCCGGCGTCGCTGGCAGATACACTCGCGCACCTGACGCGTGCCCAATTGGCCGATATGGCGGCCAAGGCACGCGAGCAGGCGAGGCCGGAAGCGGCCGAGCGGGTTGCCGACGTGTGTGTCGCCGTAAGCCGCACATAGGGGCATAGGAAAGAATCGATATGAAGCACATTGTCAAAAACATCCATTTCGTGGGCATCGGCGGGGCCGGCATGAGCGGCATCGCCGAGGTGCTGCTGAACCTGGGCTACCGCGTGACGGGCTCGGACCTGGGCAGCAGCGCGACCACGCAGCGCCTGGCATCGCTGGGCGCGACCATCATGCAGGGCCATGCGCCGGAACACATCGTCGGCGCGAATGCCGTGGTGGTATCGACCGCCGTGCGCGGCGACAACCCGGAAGTCCTGGCCGCACGCGCCAAGCGCATTCCGATCGTGCCGCGCGCCGTGATGCTGGCCGAACTGATGCGTCTGAAGCAGGGCATCGCGATTGCCGGCACGCACGGCAAGACGACGACCACGAGCCTCGTTGCCTCCGTGCTGGCCGAGGGCGGCCTCGATCCGACCTTCGTGATCGGCGGGCGCCTCAATTCTGCCGGCGCCAACGCACGGCTTGGCACGGGCGATTTCATCGTCGCCGAGGCGGACGAATCCGACGCGTCGTTCCTGAACCTGTTCCCCGTGATCGAAGTCATCACCAACATCGATGCCGACCACATGGACACCTACGGGCACGACTTCGCGCGGCTGAAGCAGGCGTTCATCGAGTTCACGCATCGCCTGCCGTTCTACGGCATCGCGGTGCTGTGCGTGGATGATCCGAACGTGCGCGAGATCCTGCCATTCGTCTCCAAGCCCGTCGTGCGCTATGGCTTCGCCGAAGACGCGCAGATTCGTGCCGTCAACGCGCGCGCCGTCGATGGCCGCATGGAATTCACCGTCATCCGGCAGCTCAACGGCCACGCCGAGCCGCCGCTGGCGATCACGCTGAACCTGCCGGGCATGCACAACGTGCAAAACGCGCTGGCTGCGATCGCCATCGCCACCGAGCTGGAAGTGCCCGACGAGGCCATCGTCAAGGCGCTGGCCGAGTTCAACGGCGTGGGCCGCCGCTTCCAGCGTTACGGCGAAGTGCCGACCGCCGACGGCAAGGGCACCTTCACGCTCATCGACGACTACGGTCACCACCCGGTCGAGATGGCCGCCACGCTGGCCGCTGCACGTGGCGCGTTCCCCGATCGACGCCTCGTGCTGGCGTTCCAGCCGCACCGCTTCACGCGCACGCGGGATTGCTTTGAAGACTTCGTGAAGGTGCTCGGCACGGTGGATGCGCTGCTGCTGGCCGAGGTCTATGCCGCTGGCGAGCCGCCTATCGTGGCGGCCGACGGTCGCTCGCTCACGCGCGCGCTGCGTGTAGCCAACAAGGTCGAGCCCGTATTCGTGGAACAGATTGAAGACATGCCGCAAGCGATCCTCGATGCGGCACAGAACGGCGACGTGGTCATCACCATGGGCGCAGGGTCCATCGGCCAGGTGCCCGGCCAGGTCGCCGCGCGTCAGGCAGGAGCACGGGCATGACGACTATGACGACCGGTCCGTTCGTTGCGCATCCGGCCATCGATCCGAAAGCCCTCGGCAAGGTGGGCGTCCTGCTGGGCGGCCGTTCTGCCGAGCGTGAAATCTCGCTGCTGTCGGGCAAAGGCGTGCTGGCGGCGCTGCGTTCGCGTGGCGTCGACGCGCATCCGTTTGATCCGGGCGTGCAGCCGGTGGCCGACCTCGCCAAACAGGGTTTCGACCGCGTGGTGATCTCGCTGCACGGCCGCTTTGGAGAAGACGGCACGATCCAGGGCCTGCTCGAGCAGTTTGGCATTCCGTACACCGGTAGCGGCGTACTCGCGTCTGCGCTGGCGATGGACAAGGAAGCCACCAAGCGCCAATGGCAGACGCATGGCCTGCCGACGCCCGACTTCGTCATGCTGCACGCAGACGCCGACTGGCAAGCCGTGGCCGACCGGCTTGGCCTGCCGCTGATCGTCAAGCCCGCGCGTGAAGGTTCGTCGATCGGCCTGACGAAGGTGACGAACGTGGCTGAACTGCCTGCCGCCTACGAGAAGGCCGCGCGCCTGGACCGCGACGTGATGGCCGAGCAATTCATCGACGGCGACGAGCTGACCTGCCCCGTCATCGGCGAGGGTGAGAGCGCCACGGCGCTGCCGCTCATCCGCATCGTCGCGCCGCAGGCCAACTACGACTACCAGAACAAGTACTTCACCGACGACACGCGCTACGAGTGCCCCGCACCGATTCCCGCCGATGTGGCCGCACGCGTGCAGGCGCTGGTGGTGCAGGCGTATCGCGGGCTGGGGTGCCGCGGTTGGGGCCGCGCCGACATCATGCTGCGCAAGTCCGACAACGCGCCGTTCCTGCTGGAGATGAATACGTCGCCGGGCATGACCGGCCATTCGCTGGTGCCGATGGGCGCGCGCGCCGCGGGCATCAGCTACGAAGACTTCGTGCTGCAGCTGGCGGCCTCCGCATCGCTGGAGCTGCACGCGAGCAGCGACTGGAAACCTGAATAACCGACCAAACGTCAGCCAAACCGGATAGCACAACGTTATGTGGCACAACACCCGTCTCCTCAATACCGTCGCGACCGCGCTGTATGCGCTGCTCGCGCTGGCGGCATTGGGCGTGGGGGCGATGTGGCTGATACAGCGTCCGATGTTCCAACTGCAGCACGTGCGCGTGATGCCGATGGCCGGCAGCGAGCTGCGCCATGTGAACGTGCCCAGCGTGCGCGCGAATGCGCTGGTGAAGCTGCGGGGCAACTTCTTCACGCTGAACCTCGACGAGGCGCGTGCCGCGTTCGAGTCGGTGCCGTGGGTGCGGCGTGCGAGCGTGCGCCGCGTGTGGCCGAACGGGTTGCTGGTGGAAGTGCAGGAGCACGAAGCACTCGGCACCTGGGGCGGCAATGAGTCCGGCAAGCTGGTCAACACGTATGGCGAAGTGTTCGTCGCCAACCTGGCCGAAGCCGAGGACGACACCGATCTCGTCGCGCTGGCCGGGCCGGAGGGGACCGAGCAGGACGTGGTCGACAAGCTGGAAACGATGACCGAGTGGTTCAAGCCGCTGAATGCCGAGCCGGTGAGCGTGACGCTGACAGATCGCTACGCCTGGCGTGCCAGGCTGTCCAACGGCACGGTCGTCGAGTTCGGCCGGGAGTTGAATGACGATGACCGCAGCGCGCTGGCTGCGCGTGCCCGCCGCTTCGTGCGCGCGTGGCCGCAGGTGACGCAGCGCTGGGGCGGTCAGATCGAATACGCCGATCTGCGCTACCCAAACGGGTTCGCAGTTCGGGCGGCGGGTGTGCGCTTCCTGACCGATGCGCAGGCTGCGGTGCTGGCCAAGGGGGGCAAGCTGCCCAGCACCGGCAATGCTGCAAAGAAGACGAATGCAGCGGCCAACAACAAAGCAACGCGAAGCACAGAGAAAACGCGATGAGCAAGGAATACAAGGATCTTCTGGTCGGGCTGGATATCGGCACCTCCAAGGTGGTGGCGGTGGTGGCCGAGTTGCGTCCCGACGGCGCCTACGAGGTCATCGGCATGGGCCAGACCGAATCGAAGGGGCTGAAGAAGGGCGTGGTGGTCAACATCGAGGCGACCGTCCAGTCGATCCAGAAGGCGCTCGAAGAAGCGGAGCTGATGGCCGACTGCAAGATCAGCGAGGTCTTCACGGGCATCGCCGGCAGCCATATCCGCAGCTTCAACTCCAGCGGCATGGTGGCGATCAAGGACAAGGAAGTCACCTCCACCGACGTCGCGCGCGTGATCGAGACCGCCAAGGCCGTCAACATCCCGACCGACCAGCAGATCCTGCACATCCTCACGCAGGAATTCATCATCGACGGCCAGGAAGACGTGCGCGAGCCGATCGGCATGAGCGGCATCCGGCTCGAGGTGAAGGTGCACATCGTGACCGGCGCGGTGAGCGCGGCACAGAACATCGTGAAGTGCGTGCGCCGTTGCGGGCTCGAAGTGCATGACCTGATCCTGCAGCCGCTCGCCTCGAGCCTGGCGGTGCTGACCGAAGACGAGAAGGAACTCGGCGTCGTGCTGGTCGACATCGGCAGTGGCACGACCGACATCGCCATTTTCAGCGAAGGCGCGATCCGCCACACGGCCGTGATCCCCATCGCCGGCGACCAGATCACCAACGACATCGCCATGGCCCTGCGCACGCCCACGCCGGACGCCGAGGACATCAAGATCCAGTACGGCATCGCCAAGCAGGTATTGGCCGATCCGGACGAGATGATCGATGTGCCGGGCGTCGGCGACCGCGGCCCTCGCACGCTGAGCCGCCAGGCGCTGGCCGCCGTGATCGAGCCGCGCGTGGAAGAGCTGTTCTCGCTCGTGCACCAGGTGGTGCGCGAATCCGGCTACGAGGAGCTGCTCTCCAGCGGCGTGGTCCTCACCGGCGGTACGGCAATGATGCCGGGCATGGTCGAGCTTGGCGAAGACATGTTCCTGAAGCCGGTGCGCGTGGGCGTGCCCGAGTACCGCGGCAATCTGCACGAAGTCGTGAAGAGCCCGCGTTACGCCACGGTGATGGGCCTGTTGCAGGAAGGCCGCGTGCAGCGCATGCGTGGCCGCAAGGTGGTGGTGCAGTCCGGTTCGGTCAAGCAGATCTGGACGCGCATGAAGGAATGGTTCATCGGCAATTTCTAGGCGCGTGTGCGCTCAGGGTTGGCGATGTGCTCCCCGGGGGAGCAAGTGGGTTTCTTGTTTTTGATGTTTTTCGTTCAGGAACCAGGAGTTGCGGCGGGGAGGCTGCATCGTCTGGGACTGATCACTTCTGGAGGCAATGATGGACTTTGACATGATCGAAACGGAAATGCAGGACGGCACCATCATCAAGGTGGTCGGCGTCGGTGGTGCGGGCGGGAACGCCGTGCAGCACATGATCAACCGCGGCGTGCAAGGCGTGGAATTCATCTGCATGAACACCGATGCGCAGGCGCTCAAGCGCTCGACCGCATCGCGCGTGCTGCAGCTGGGCAACACGGGCCTGGGCGCGGGCGCCAAGCCCGAGGTCGGCAGGCACTGCGCAGAAGAAGCCCGTGAGCAGATTGCTGACGCACTGCGCGGCGCACACATGGTGTTCATCACCGCCGGCATGGGCGGCGGCACGGGCACGGGCGCCGCTCCGGTCGTCGCACAGATCGCCAAGGAGATGGGCATCCTGACCGTGGGCGTGGTCTCCAAGCCGTTCGATTTTGAAGGCGCACGCCGCGCCAAGGTGGGCGAGTCGGGCGCCAACGAACTGGAAGGCAACGTCGATTCGTTGATCGTCGTGCTCAACGAGAAGCTCTTCGAAGTCATGGGCGACGACGCCGAGATGGACAAGTGCTTCCAGTGCGCCGACGACGTGCTGCACAACGCCGTGGCCGGCATCGCCGAAATCATCAACGTCGATGGCCTGGTGAACGTCGACTTTGAAGACGTGAAGACGGTGATGGGCGAACAGGGCAAGGCGATGATGGGCACGGCTACCGTGTCCGGCGTCGACCGCGCACGCCTGGCTGCCGAGCAGGCCGTGGCCAGCCCGCTGCTGGAAGGCGTGGACCTGTCGGGCGCACGCGGCGTGCTGGTCAACATCACGGCCAGCCGCTCGCTCAAGCTGTCCGAGACCAAGGAGGTGATGAACACCATCCGCAGCTATGCCGCGGAAGATGCCACCGTCATTTTCGGTACGGTCTACGACGACGCCATGGGCGATGCGCTGCGCGTAACGGTCGTGGCCACGGGCCTGGGCCGCGCCAACCGGAACAAGCAGCAACAGCAGCAGACGATGACCCTGCTCAAGACCGGTACCGACAACCAGCCGGTGGCCTTCGGCGGCGGCGCCGGCCATTCGGTGGCGGCCGCGCCGGACTACAGCAACTTCGACACCCCGGCTGTGTGGCGCAGTTCGCGTGAGTCGGCATCGGCCCACGTGGCGGCACTGCAAGAGAAGGGCGTCGACACGTACGACATTCCGGCCTTCCTGCGCAAGCAGGCGGACTGATCCGGCACGTTGGCAGGATAGGTAGCGCCCGCGCACGTCAGGCTGCTTGCGGCACGCCGCGCTGCGTGCGGTTCACGGCTCCCCTCCGTGACCGCCGTCGTGTGGTGGATCGCTGCTCGCCGGCCGACAGCGCGCGACGCCACGGACACAGTCGTTGCCGCCGGGTGGGTTGGCCTCTGGCCGCCTCCCCGGAAGGGTCCAGCCCGCCCGGTGGGTGTGCCCGTTCGTCGCGTAGCGCGCGGTCTCCCGTCCTGCCTGCTGCCGCGTGATGTCGTTGTCTCCCAAGACCGCCCGCGTGAGTCGCTCTCGCGCGGGCGGTCTCGTTCTATGATCGCGCTATCCGCGCATACGCTTTCCGACCAACATGATCCAGCCTGGCCAACCGCTGCCCGACGCGACGCTCTACGAGTTCTTTGAGGTGGAAAAGGACGGCTGCGCGCTCGGACCGAACGCGTTTTCCGTGTCGCTGCTGGCCGAAGGCAAGACGATCGTCGTCTTTGGCCTGCCGGGCGCCTTTACGCCGACGTGCTCGGCGCGTCATGTGCCCGGTTACCTCGAGCACTTCGATGCCCTGCGCGCCAAGGGTGTCGACGAAATCTGGTGCGTGTCGGTCAACGACGCCTTCGTGATGGGCGCCTGGGCGCGCGCGCAGGGCACGGACGGCAAGATCCGCATGCTCGCCGACGGCAGCGCGGAGTTCACGCGCAAGCTGGGGCTGGAGCAAGATCTTTCCCAGCGCGGCATGGGCATCCGGTCACTGCGCTATGCGATGGTCGTGAGAGACGGTGTGGTAACTGCGCTACAGGTCGAGGCGCCCGGGCAGTTCGCCGTCAGCAGCGCCGAAGCGGTCCTCGCGATACTCTGACGCCACACCCGGATCTCCCCCAAATGGCGGAGCACCGCCGCCATCCGGCACCGCCTCTACGCTGAGAAGACCCGGGCGCCGAATCTGCGTGCACTAAGGTTGAGAGGCCTGTGTGCACGCCTAACATCCCGATACAAAAGTCGTTTTGAAGGCAGGGATGTGAAAATGGTATGCTTAGGGTTATCACCTATGCGGACTGCATAGATAAAAACAATCGTAGGAATTTCGTGAGTTGAGGGCGGCCATGTTGAAACAACGCACCATCAAGTCCCTCGTCAAGACCGTCGGCATCGGGTTGCACTCGGGCCGCAAGGTGACGTTGACGTTGCGCCCGGCAGCCGCAGGCACCGGCATCGTTTTCACGCGCGTGGACCTGGACCCGGCCGTCGAGATTCCCGCCACCGCCAGCGCCATCGGCGATACGCGCCTCGCTTCCGTGCTGCAGAAGGACGGCGCCCGCGTGTCGACCGTCGAACACTTGATGTCGGCCTGTGCCGGCCTCGGCATCGACAACCTGTACGTGGATGTCGACGCGGAGGAAATCCCAATCATGGACGGCAGCGCGGCCTCGTTTGTGTTCCTGCTGCAGTCGGCCGGTATCGAGGAGCAGGGGGCGGCCAAGCGCTTCATCCGCGTGACCAAGCCCGTCGAAATCCGTGACGGCGACAAGCTCGCCCGGCTCGACCCGTACTTCGGCTTCAAGCTGTCGTTCACGATCGAGTTTCGCCACCCCGCCGTCGACAAGACCGGCCAGACGTTCGAAATCGACTTTGCCGACACGAGCTACACG
This sequence comes from Ralstonia sp. RL, assembly GCF_001683835.1. Lineage (NCBI taxonomy): Bacteria > Pseudomonadati > Pseudomonadota > Betaproteobacteria > Burkholderiales > Burkholderiaceae > Ralstonia > Ralstonia sp. RL. The sequence continues at coordinate 42,141 of NZ_LWRX01000042.1, forward strand.
CGTGAAATCGCCCGCGCCCGTACGTTCGGCTTTGCGCACGAAGTCGAGATGCTGCGCGAGGTCGGTCTGGCACGCGGCGGTAGTCTGGACAATGCCATCGTGCTCGACGAGCACCGCATGCTCAACAACGATGAGCTGCGCTACGGCGACGAGTTCGTCCGCCACAAGATCCTTGATGCGATCGGCGATCTGTACGTGGTCGGCCATCCGCTGATCGCGGCGTACACGGCGCACAAGTCGGGGCACGGGTTGAACAATGCGCTGCTGCGCGCGCTGCTGGCCGACGAAACCGCCTATGAGATCGTGACGTTCGACAAGGCGGAAGAGGCGCCGCGCGCGTTCCTGCCGCAGTTGCAACCGGCGTTCTCCTGATCCACTGCGGTCGCGACGACGAAAATAAAGCGCCCTGCGGGGCGCTTTTCTATTTGGACGCGGTATGCCGCGCGACCATCTCGGCCAGCGCCTGTCGCAGCGGGGAGTCGGGCAGCTCGTTCGCCAGGGCGGCCAGGCTGTTGAGCCCAACTGCGGTCATCTTGGCGCGTTTAGGCGGCTTTTCGGTCTCTTGTGGCCATAAACTGTCCCGGCCCCCCTGCGGTTGTACCCGCACCCGAATTGCGGTAATCTGCGATCCCCGGCGCTGCAGACGCTCCAGCAAGGTGGGCACCACCTGCCGTAGGCGCGCCGCTGCCGCACTATGTGCGGCGAGCAACACCAGAGTCGCTTCCCGGCTGTCGCGTGCATCGTTCTTGATACCGCCGATGGCCACGCCGCCGCCCAGTCCGGGCGGCAACAGCGACAACACCTCCGCTTCCAACGACGCCAATTGTCTGGCCGCCTGCATCAGCGGGCCGACCGAACCGGCACCCGAGAGCCAGTCCTGGACCGGTTTTGCCACGAGTGTCTTGAGAGCGGGATGAACGAAGATTCGCATGCCGGCATTGTAGGGCGCCTGACCGCGCTTTCGTGTCGTCGGGCGGCTTTTTTGTCCGGAAAAGAGCAATGCAGATCATCCTGATTCATCCGCGCAAGGCGGGCGCGGTGCACCTGTCGCGACGCGGGGTCTTCGTGGCCATTGGGGCGGCGCTGCTGACCGTGGCGGCGCTGTCTGTCGGCGGAACATGGCTGGCTGCCAAGCAGGGCCTGCTGCCCGGAGCCAGCGCTTCGGCCACGGCCGCTGCGGACCCGCGCATCACCCGCGAAAACCTCAACCTCATGGCCGCGCGCATCGGCGAGATGCAGGCGCAGATCGCGCGCCTCGATGCGCTGGGCGCCCGCGTGTCGGGTCTGGCCGGGGTGCCGCCGCGCGAATTCAACTTCAAGTCGCAGCCGGGCCGCGGTGGTCCGGAGGGCGCGTTCTCCCGGCCGATGTCGATGCCCGAGATCCAGTCGGAGCTGGATCGGCTGACGCGCTCGGCCGATCAGCGCAACGACTACCTCAGTGTGCTCGAAAGCACCCTGATGGACCGCCAGATCCACGCCAAGCTGATGCCGACCGTACGCCCGGTCGCCACGGGCTACGACTCGTCCGGCTTTGGTGTGCGGATCGATCCGTTCACCGGCCGGCGCACGCAGCATGATGGCGTGGACTTCGTCGGCCCGGTCGGTACGCCGATCGTGGCGGCCGCCGGCGGGGTGGTGGTGGCCAGCGAGTTCCATCACGAATACGGCAACATGATCGACATCGACCACGGCAACGGCCTGAAGACGCGCTACGCGCATGCGTCGAAGGTGTTCGTCAAGGTCGGTGACATCGTCAAGGCCGGCGAGCGCATCGCGCTGATCGGCCGCACGGGCCGCGCAACGGGCCCGCACCTGCATTTCGAGGTGCACGTCAACGACGTGCCGCAGAATCCGGTGGCGTTCCTGGAAAACGCCGGTCAGCCGAAGATGGCAGTCAACAAGGCGCCGGCGCCATCCGTGGCGGCCGCCGATATCGGCAAGAGCATGGCGGCTGCGGGCCACTGATCGGGCCCGGGTTGCAATCGGGGGCGCCCGTCCCCAATTCAGCGTGATTGTGTGCCGGTCCGGCGCGGTGGACGCTGCACCAAAGTGCGGCGTTCCTGCCACATCGGGCCGGCCTCCCGCCATCAAGCGGGTGTTGTGCACATGCTAAACTCCCGCCTTTGCGCCAACCCTTTTCGGGCCGTTGCGCTGCCTGGTTTCGCGGTATTTCGCGAAGCGGTTTCGGGTGGCTCGCCGGCCCTCGCCATCGATGATCACGGGCCTTCTCAAGAAGATTTTCGGCAGCCGCAATGAGCGGCTGATCAAACAGTACCGCCGCAAGGTGGCGCAGATCAATGCGCTCGAGCCCAAGTTCGAAGCGCTTTCCGATGCCGAACTGCAGGCCAAGACCGAAGAATTCCGCCAACGTTTTGCCAAGGGCGAGACGCTGGATGCGCTGTTGCCCGAAGCGTTTGCCGTGTGCCGCGAGGCCAGCAAGCGCGTGATGAAGATGCGGCACTTCGACGTCCAACTGATCGGCGGCATGGTGCTGCACGACGGCAAGATCGCCGAAATGCGCACGGGTGAAGGCAAGACGCTGACCGCCACGCTGCCGGTGTACCTGAACGCCATCTCCGGCCAGGGCGTGCACGTCGTCACGGTCAATGACTACCTCGCCCAGCGCGACGCCGAGTGGATGGGCCGCCTGTACAACTGGCTGGGCCTGTCGGTGGGGGTCAACCTGACCACCATGGACCACGACCAGAAGCAGGCTGCCTACGCGGCGGACATCACCTACGGCACGAACAACGAGTTCGGCTTCGACTACCTGCGCGACAACATGGTCTACGACGCCGGCCAGCGCGTGCAGCGTCCGCTTAACTACGCCATCGTCGACGAGGTGGATTCGATCCTGATCGACGAAGCGCGTACGCCGCTGATCATCTCGGGCCAGGCCGAAGACCATACTGACCTGTACCGTCGCATGAACAGCATCCCGGCGCAGCTGACCCGCCAGATCGGCGAAGAGAAGGCGGATGGCACGGGCGTCGAGAAGCCGGGCGACTACTACGTCGACGAAAAATCGCATCAGGTCTACCTGACCGAGTCGGGCCACGAGAAGGCCGAGCAGATCCTGCTGCAGGCGGGCCTGATCGGCGAGGGCGAATCGCTCTACGCGCCGCAGAACATCACGCTGATGCACCACCTGTACGCCGCCCTGCGCGCGCACAGCCTGTTCTTCCGCGACCAGCACTACGTGGTGCAGAACGGCGAAGTGGTGATCGTCGATGAATTCACCGGCCGCCTGATGACGGGCCGCCGCTGGTCCGACGGCCTGCACCAGGCCGTGGAAGCCAAGGAAGGCGTGCAGATCCAGCAGGAAAACCAGACGCTGGCGACCATCACGTTCCAGAACTACTTCCGCATGTACGGCAAGCTGGCCGGCATGACCGGCACGGCGGATACGGAAGCGTACGAATTCCAGGAGATCTACGGGCTGGAAACGGTGGTGATCCCGACCAACCGTCCGCCGCAGCGCAAGGACTTGCAGGACCAGATCTACAAGACCTCGAAGGAGCGTTACGACGCCGTCATCCGGGATATCCGCGACTGCTACGAGCGCGGTCAGCCGGTGCTGGTCGGCACGACCTCCATCGAAAACTCCGAGCTGCTGTCGAACCTGCTCACGCAGGCCAAGCTGCCGCACCAGGTGCTCAACGCCAAGCAGCACGCGCGTGAGGCGGAGATCATCGCGCAGGCCGGCCGGCCCAAGATGATCACCATTGCCACCAACATGGCGGGCCGCGGCACCGACATCGTGCTGGGCGGCAACGTGGAGAAGCAAGCCGGCTTCGTGATGGCCGACGCATCGCTTTCCGACGAAGAAAAGGCGGCGCGCGTGAAGCAGCTGCAGGATGAGTGGCAATCGCTGCACGAGCAGGTGAAGGCTGCTGGCGGCCTGCACATCATCGGCACCGAGCGCCATGAGTCGCGCCGGATCGACAACCAGCTCCGTGGCCGTGCCGGCCGCCAGGGTGACCCGGGTTCGTCGCGCTTCTATCTGTCGCTGGACGATCAGCTGCTGCGCATTTTCGCGGGCGACCGCGTGCGCGCCATCATGGACCGCCTGAAGATGCCCGAGGGCGAGCCGATCGAAGCCGGCATCGTCACGCGCTCGATCGAATCGGCGCAGCGCAAGGTGGAAGGCCGCAACTTCGACATCCGCAAGCAGCTGCTGCAATACGACGACGTTGCCAACGACCAGCGCAAGGAAATCTACAAGCTGCGTAACGAGATTCTCGAAGCGCAGGATGTGGGTGAGCTCGTCAAGAACCTGCGCGAGTCCGTGTTCACGGAACTCTTCCGCACGTATGTGCCGGCCGAGACCATGGAAGAGCAGTGGGATGTCGCCGGTCTGGAGAAGACGCTGCGCGAAGACTGGGGCGTCGATCAGCCGCTGGTGAAGACGCTGGAAGCGGCCCAGTCGATCGAAGACGAAGACCTGCTGAAGATGGTGCTGGACGCCGCCGAAGCCGTGTACGAAGGCAAGGTCGCGCAGGTTGGCCGCGAGTCTTTTGCCGGCTTTGAGCGCTCGGTGATGCTGCAGAGCCTTGATACGCACTGGCGCGAGCACTTGGCCGCGCTCGACATGCTGCGCCAGGGCATCCACCTGCGCGGCTATGCGCAGAAGGATCCGAAGCAGGAATACAAGCGCGAGTCGTTCGAGCTGTTCGGTCGCCTGCTCGACACGATCCGCAACGAAGTCACCCGCATCATCTTTACGGTGCGCATCCAGTCGCAGGAAGAACTGGAGCAGGCTTCGGAGCAGATCGAGGAAGACCTGTCCGCGTTGAGCAACGTGCAGTACAAGCATGACGAGTTCAACGAGCTGGCCGAAGTGGCCGCCGGCGATGCCGAGATGCATGGCGCCACGCCGGCAATGGCCGCCCCGCGCTCCGCGGCCTCCGCCGCCGCTGCGGCCCTGGCAGGCGAGGTGCCGAAGGTCGGCCGCAACGACCCGTGCCCGTGCGGCTCGGGCAAGAAGTACAAGCAGTGCCACGGCAAGCTGGTCTGATGTGATCGACCGCGCCGTGTGCGCGGCGCATTCCGTTTTCTGTTGATTCACGATGCCCGCGATGCGGGCATCCTCATTTGAAAGGTGTGTCCATGGCTGTGAATCTCGTCGCGCCCGCTGCCGACTCCCTCTTGCCGATCGATGGCGTGGACCTGGGCTGGGCCGAGGCCGGTGTACGCAAGGCCAATCGCAAGGACGTGCTGCTGGTCCGCATTGCAGAGGGCTCGAGCGTGGCCGGCGTCTTCACGCAGAACCGCTTCTGCGCGGCGCCCGTCCAGGTGTGCCGCGAGCATCTGGCGAGCGGCAAGAGCACCCGTGCCATCGTGGTGAACACCGGCAACGCCAACGCGGGCACCGGCGCGCCCGGCCTCGCGCATGCGCGCCAGACCTGTGATGCCGTCGCCAGGCTGCTCGGCGTATCGCCCGAGCAGGTGCTGCCGTTCTCGACCGGCGTGATCCTCGAGCCGCTGCCGGTCGATCGCATCATCGCAGGGCTGCCTGCCGCGCAGGCCAACGCGAAGCCGGACAACTGGCTGGCCGCCGCCGAGGCCATCATGACCACCGACACCGTACCGAAGGCGGCCTCGGCAACGTGCACGCTGTCGGGCAAGACCGTCCGCCTGTCGGGCATCAGCAAGGGTGCCGGCATGATCCGCCCGAACATGGCCACCATGCTCGGCTTCATCGCCACCGACGCCAACGTGGATGAAGCCGTGCTGCAAGGCCTCGTGCGCCACGCGGCGGATCACTCGTTCAACAGCGTGACGGTGGATGGCGATACGTCGACCAACGATTCGTTCGTCGTCATCGCCACCGGCCGTGCCGGCACGCCGCGCATCGATTCCGAATCCCACCCCGACTACGCTGCCTTGCGCGATGCGCTGACCGGCCTCGCCCAGGAGCTGGCGCAGAAGATCGTGCGCGACGGCGAGGGCGCAACCAAGTTCATGACCATCCGCGTGGAAGGCGGGCGCCATGTCGAAGAATGCCGCCAGATCGCGTATGCGGTGGCGCATTCGCCGCTGGTCAAGACCGCGTTCTACGCATCGGACCCGAACCTGGGCCGCATCCTGGCCGCCGTCGGTTATGCCGGCGTGACGGACCTCGACGTCAACGGCGTCAACCTGTGGCTCGACGATGTATGGGTCGCGCGTGACGGCGGGCGCAACCCCGACTACCGCGAAGAAGACGGCCAGCGCGTGATGAAGCAGGCCGAGATCACCGTGCGCATCGCGCTCGGTCGCGGTGACGCTGCTGCCACGGTGTGGACGTGCGACTTCTCGCACGACTACGTGTCGATCAACGCGGATTACCGCTCCTGACCGGAGGCCCGTGCTGATGTCGTCCGATCTTTCCGCACGGCTCGAGCGCTTTCTCGGACGGCTCGAGCAGTGGCTGCCTCCCGAACTGACCGAAGCCGACTGGAACGAGGCCGTGGCCTTTCGCTGGCGCAAGCGCCAGAGCCTGTTCGGCAACATCGGCTACCTCGCGCCGGTCCGCCAGCTGCCGCCGATTCATCTGAGCGACCTGCACAACATCGAGCGCCAGAAGGCCGCCATCGTCGCCAACACGCGACAGTTCGTGCGCAGGCTGCCGGCCAACAACGTGCTGCTCACGGGGGCGCGCGGCACGGGCAAGTCGTCGCTCATCAAGGCGTGCCTGAACGAATTCGTGAACGAAGGCCTGCGCCTGGTCGAAGTCGACAAGGACGACCTGGCTGACCTCGGCGACATCGTCGAGCGCTTAGCCTCGCGCCCCGAGCGCTTCGCGATCTTCTGCGACGACCTCTCGTTCGAGGACGGTGAATCGGGCTACAAGGCGCTGAAGTCGGCGCTGGACGGCTCGGTGGCGGCGCAGTCGGACAACGTGCTGATCTACGCCACCTCGAACCGGCGCCACCTGCTGCCCGAGTACATGAAGGACAACGAGACCTACCAGCACACGTCGGACGGTGAAATCCATCCGGGCGAGGTGGTGGAAGAGAAGATTTCGCTGTCCGAGCGCTTCGGCCTGTGGCTGTCGTTCTACCCGCCGAAGCAGGACGAGTACCTGACCATCGTGGGCCACTGGCTCAAGCATTTCGGCTGCAGCGACGAGGACATCGCCGCTGCACGGGGCGAGGCGCTGGTGTGGGCGCTCGAACGCGGTTCGCGCTCGGGCCGTGTGGCCTGGCAATTCGCTCGCGACTGGGGCGGCAAGCACGGGCGCCAGCATGTCGACTGACAACCTGACGCAAGTGCCGCCCACGCACACGCCGGACGGCCGCAAGATCACCGAAGTGGCCGTGGGCGTGCTGGTGCAGCCGGACGGCCGCTTCCTGCTGGCCCAGCGCCCCGAAGGCAAGCCGTATGCAGGCTACTGGGAATTCCCTGGCGGCAAGCTGGAGTCGGGCGAGTCGGTGGAAGCCGCTCTCACGCGGGAACTGAAGGAAGAGCTCGACATCACCCTGCGCACATGCGAGCCCTGGCGCACGATCGAACACGACTATCCGCACGCCTATGTGCGGCTGCACTTCTGCAAGGTGACGGCGTGGGAAGGGACGTTGCGGGCGCTGGAAGGGCAGGACTTTGCGTGGCAGACGCTGCCGGTCAGCGTCGAGCCGGTGCTGCCGGCCACACTGCCCGTCTTCGAATGGATGCGCGAGGAAGCGAGCGCCAGTTGACCGCTAGTTGAGCTTGCTGGTCGTATCGCCGCCCGGAGCGTCGGGCGGCAAGTCGTCGTCTTCCACCACGGGAATCGTGTACTGCTCGGCCGCCCAGGCGCCCAAGTCGATCTGCTTGCAGCGCTCGGAGCAGAACGGGCGGTAGCGGCTTTCCGGCACCCATGGCACCGGCTTGCCGCAGGTCGGGCATTTGACGGTCTTCACGTTCATCGCAAAGGCTAGAAATTACAGAGCTTGAGCTGGAACGGGATATCCGCGTCGACCGGCTTGGGTCGCAGGTCGCCATCCTGCTGGGTGAAGCGTACCCAAAGCATGTACTTGTTGGCGCTGATCTCGGGAATGAAGCCCAGCGCCGCATCATCCAGGCGCACCTGCATGAGCTGGTACACGCGGCCCGACAGCATCTGCTGATAGCTACCTGCGTTAGCAATGACCTTGCCACTCTGGCCCGATTCGCGCAGCAGGCGCAGCACGATCATCGTGGCGTCGCGCAGTGGCACCAGCGGTTGGGCCCATTTGATGATGTCGGTGCGGCGGCGCTCGGCCGGATGATGCTGCCATGCAAAATACGCCGGCAGGTCGAACTCGCACGTGCCGCCCGGGATGATGGCGCGGCTGCGGATGCTCGTCAGCCATTCGTTGTCGGCGATGAGCTGGCCGGCCTTGCCCTGCGTGGCGGTGAGGTTGCCCGAGGCGGTTTCGAGCTCGCTGATGACGCTGTCGAGGGCATCCTGGTCGATCTGCGGATTGGCGCGCAGGGCGGTCAGCGTCTGGCGCTGGCGGTCCAGCTCCTTGAGCAGGTCGGACTTGAGATCCGCGCGGCCTGCCACGTCGACGATCTCGAACAGCGTGGTCAGCGCCACATGGTGCTGCAGCGGGTGTTCCTGCACGAGAAAGAAATCCAGACGCTCGAACAGGTCTTCGAGGCGCAGCAGCGTCCGAATGCGTTCGTTGAAGGGATATTCGTACAGGATCAAAACTGGGTGCCCGGTTTGCTGGCCGGCTGGCATATGCGGCCGTGAAGCCCGTTTGGCTTCAATCTGCCCGCATTCTATGCGAGACCCTCGCGCATCACAATGCAAAGGACTGTGACAGGCGCTTTCCGGCGGCTTCAGCTCGACCGGTAGGCTTGGTCCAGACGGTCGATCTGGGGGGTGAGGTCGTCGAGCGTGCCGCTGTTGTCGATCACGTCGTCGGCCGCGGCCAGGCGCGCTTCTCGCGGAGCCTGGCGTGCGACGATGGCTTCCACCTGCACGCGCGGCAGCCCATTGCGGGCCATGACCCGTGCGATCTGCGTTTCCACGGGGCAATCGACCACCAGGATGCGGTCGACGAGTTTGCGCCAGCTTTGCGGCCCGGCGAGGGATTCCACCAGCAGCGGCACCACGTAGACGAGGTATGGGCTGGCCCCAAACGCCTGTGCCGCGGCCCCGCGCGACAACGCAATCTCGCGGATGAGGGGATGCGTGATCTGCTCGAGCCGCGCCTTGGCCGTCGCATCGGAAAAGGCCAGCGCGCGCATGGCGTCGCGGTCCATGGCTCCGTCGGCGCGCAGGATGCCGGCACCGAAGGTTTCGACCAGTTTGGGGATGGCGGCGCCGCCCGGCGCGGTGATCTCGTGCGCGATGGCGTCGGTATCGACGATGGCGGCGCCGCGATCGGCGAGGCGGTCCGCCACGTAGCTCTTGCCGCTGCCGATGCCGCCGGTGAGGCCGATCACGCGCATGATGGCTGCCTCTTACGGCCCGAGCAGCGGCCCGAACCCGGCCATCACGAGCAACTGCGGCCCGGCCAGCAGGGCGATCGCGCCGGCCCCTGCAATGAACGGCCCGAACGAGAACGGCGATTCGCTCTTGGCGCCGCGCGCGATGCGCACCAGCCCGAAAACCAGGCCCACCACCGAGGACAGCAGCACCAGGAGCGGCAGCGCCTGCCAACCGAACCACGCGCCGAGCGCGGCCATCAGCTTGAAGTCGCCGTAGCCCATGCCTTCGCGGCCGCGCAGCAGCTTGTAGGCCCAGTAGATGGACCACAGGAAGAGGTAGCCGGCCATCGCCCCGATCACGGCGTCATCCAGGTGCGCAAACATGCCGAACAGATTCACCCCCAGGCCGAGCCAAAGCAGCGGCTGCGTGATGGCGTCGGGCAACAGCTGGGTGTCGGCATCGATCATCGTGCCGGCAATCAGGAACCACAGCAGCACCGCCGACGCCACCGCCACCCAGGTCGGACCAAAATGCCACAGGCAAGCCGCGGTCAGCAGGCCCGTGACGAATTCCACGGCGGGGTATCGCCACGAGATAGGCGTCTTGCATGCGCTGCACCGGCCGCGCAGCGCGAGCCAGCTCAAGACGGGGACGTTCTCGAGCGCCCTGATCTGGTGGCCGCACGACGGGCACGCCGAGCGCGGCACGACCAGGTTGTAGGTCTCGGGGTGTGGCAGTGGTTCTTCGCGCAGTTCAGCGATGTAGTTCGCTTCTTCGCGCTCGATCATGCGCGGGAGCCGGTGAATCACCACGTTGAGGAAGCTGCCGACCAGCAGGCCGACCAGCGCGCCGGACCCGATCACGAACCACGCCGGCAATTGCGCCAGCGTGGAGATGACAAACATGTCGGGCATCAAACCACCTGACCCAGCTTGAAGATCGGCAGATACATCGCCACCACCATGCCGCCGATCAGCACGCCGAGGATCACGATGATGATCGGCTCGATCAGCGCCGAGATATTCGCCACGGCGTCATCGACTTCACGCTCGTAGAACTCGGCCACCTTCAGCAGCATGCTGTCCAGCGCACCGGACTCTTCACCGATCTGCGTCATCTGCAGCACCATGTTGTCGAACACGTGGGTGGCCTGCATGGCGTTGGTCAGGCTCGTACCGATGCGCACCGCCTGCTGGATGTCGATCGTCGCGTCGTGATAGACCCAGTTGCCGGCAGCACCTGCCACGGATTCCATCGATTCCACCAGCGGCGTGCCGGCCGCGAACATCGTCGCCAGCGTGCGCGTCCAGCGCGCGATGGTTGCCTTGCGGATGATGTCGCCGAAGATCGGCATTTTCAGGATCCACCGGTGCGTGGCGCGCTGCACGTTCTCCGATCGCTTGAATGCCCGGACAAATGCGACGATGCCGATGATCGGCACGAAGACGATGAAGTACCACCACTGCACGAAGAAGTCGGAGATGCTCATCACCACCAGCGTCGGGGCGGGCAGCGTGGCGCCGAAGCTCGAGAACACCCCCTTGAACGCCGGCACCACGAAGATCATCAGCACCACCGTCACCAGGAACGCCACCGTCAGCACCGAGATCGGGTAGATCATGGCCGACTTGATCTGCGCCTTCAGCGCGATCGACTTTTCCATGTACAGCGACAGCCGCTCGAGCAGCGCATCGAGGATACCGCCCTGCTCACCGGCGTCGATGAGGTTGCAATAGAGCGTGTCGAAGTACCGGGGGTGGCGTCGGAACGCCTGCGCCATGCTGCTGCCCGACTCGATGTCCATGCGGATCTCGGTCAGCAGCTGCGTGAAGTTCGGGTTCGCGTGGCCGCGCGCGATGATGTCGATCGACTGCAGCAGCGGCACGCCGGCCTTGAGCATGGTCGAGAGCTGGCGCGTGAAGTACGCGATGTCCTTCGGCGTGATCTTCTTGCCGCGCGCGGCACGGCGGCGCTTGGACTTGGTGATCGACAGCCCCTGCTTGCGCAGGATCGCGTTGACCTCGGTGATGGTCTCGGCGCGCATTTCACCCTTGAAGATCTTGCCTTTGCGGTCTTTGCCTTCCCACTCGAAGATGTACTGCGTGGGCGCCTTCGTCTTGGCGGTCTTGCGTGCCGGCGCGGCGGCCGCGCGGTTTGCGGCTGGTGCTCGTGTGGCCATGGTTGGTTCCTACCCCCCGGTATGGGAACGATTGATCGAGAAGGTCATTGGTTCGTCGTGGCCAGCACTTCCTCGAGAGAAGTCAGCCCCAGCTTCACTTTCTTCAGGCCCGCTTCACGCAGCGACAGTACGCCTTCCTTGCGCGCCTGCTCGGCAATCTGCAGCGCCGTGCCGTGCGTCAGGATGATCTCCTGGATCGCCTCCGTAATCGGCATGACCTGGTAGATGCCGACCCGCCCCTTGTAGCCGCTGCCGTTGCAGGTCTCGCAGCCGACCGGGTGATACGGTTGCCATGAGCCGTCGAGGTCGGCCTCGGTAAAGCCGGCGTCGAGCAGCGTTTCCTTCGGCAGCGGCCCCGGTTTCTTGCAGTCCTTGCACAGCCGGCGCGCCAGACGCTGCGCCGTGATCATCAGCACCGACGACGCAATGTTGAACGGCGCCACGCCCATGTTCATCAGGCGCGTGAGCGTGGTCGGAGCGTCATTCGTGTGCAGCGTGGAGAACACCAGGTGGCCCGTCTGCGCGGCCTTGATCGAGATATCGGCCGTTTCCAGGTCCCGGATTTCGCCCACCATGATGATGTCCGGATCCTGCCGCAAAAACGACTTGAGCGCCGCCGCGAACGTCAGCCCCGCCTTGTCGTTCACGTTGACCTGGTTGATGCCGGGCAACTGGATTTCCGCCGGGTCTTCTGCCGTGGAAATGTTGATGTCGCCGGTGTTGAGCATGTTGAGGAAGGTGTACAGCGACACCGTCTTCCCCGAGCCTGTCGGCCCCGTCACCAGCACCATGCCGTACGGCCGCTTGATCACGTCGAGCAGCAGCTGTTTCTGCTCGGGCTCGTAGCCGAGCTGGTCGATATCGAGCCGCTCGGTGGACGACTCCAAAATCCGGATCACGATCTTCTCGCCGAACAGCGTCGGCAGCGTCGAGACCCGGAAGTCGATGGCGCGATCGATCGTCTCCTTGTTGTCCTTGTCCTTGCGGTCCTTCGGGACGGTGATCAGCAGCTTCATGCGGCCGTCCTGCGGCACGCGCTTCTCGGAAATGTCCAGGCGCGAGAGCACCTTGATGCGCGTGGCGATCTTGTCGCGGATGTCCAGCGGCGGCTGGGCCACCTGCATCAGCACGCCGTCGATGCGAAAGCGCACGCGGTAAAACGTTTCAAACGGCTCGAAATGCAGGTCGGAAGCACCGCGCAGCAGGGCTTCGGTAAAGAGCTTCTGCAGAAAGCGCACGACGGGGGCATCGTCGATGCCGTCGGCCGTGGTGCGGCGCGTGGCCGCCGCGGCGCCCGGGTCGTATTCGATCTGTACGGCTTCCTGCTTGGGGAAGAGGGATTTGATCTCGGCCGGCGCTTCGTTGGCCAGGTTGAGTTGGCGCACCAGCTTGTCGTGCTCGACGATGACCGTTTCGATCGTCACGTTCATCTTCTGGCGCAACTCTTCGATCGGACGCGCGTCGCTGGGGTCGGACGTGGCAACGATCAGCCGGTTTTCGCGCCGGGCCAGCGGCAGCAGGCGCAGTTGCGCGAAATGCTTGTTGGCCGTGAGCACGGCCGGCACCGTATCCAGCTTGTACTGCGCCAGATCCAGCAGCGGCATCTGGTACTTGCTGGCCACGAACACGGCAAGGTCGTGAGCGCTCATGATCCCGCTGCTCACGAGTTCGTCGATCAGTTGCGTGCGCTTTTCACGCGCGCTCTGTTCGAGCTGGGTGAGTAACGTCGGCGCGATCCGCCGGCTCTGCGCTAGAGCGAGTCCGAGAGTCATGAATCCGTCTGGCTGACCATGTTCAGCGCGCGCCGGGCCCCACTGCCGCAACGCGTGCCCGCCCCCCTAGGCGAGTTGTTTTATGTTCTGCAGCCGGCATCCCACCCATTCGTGGGGGGTGGTGCCCGGGATCGGGGCAGTTTGCCCACCGGGCCTGGATTTGTAAAGCGCACCGCCCGGCGCAGCTTGCATTTGTGCCACATCGGCACGAAAGGGGCAGGACTGAAGCTTCCGGCGTCGCGTGTGGCTTCAGCTGCGCTTCGTGGGCGGCGGCTGGTGCAGCCTCACCGTGCGGATCGACTGACTGTCCATCTGCACGATGTCCATCACGCACCCCGCGATCTTCACACTGACCGTCGCCTCGGGAATCTCCTCCAGCACTTCGAGCAACAGCCCGTTGAGGGTCTTCGGCCCGTCCGTGGGCAGCGTCAGGCCCAGGCGCCGGTTGAGGTCGCGCAGCGACATGCCGGCATCGGCCATGTACGTGTGCTGGGCGTCCCAGGCAAGCTTGCCGGCGTTCGGCAGCGTGGTGGTGAATTCGCCGATCATCTCCTCGATGATGTCTTCGAGCGTGACCAACCCGAGCATGTCGCCGTACTCGTTGACGATCAGGCCGATGCGGCGGCGGTTCTCCTGGAAGTATTGCAGCTGGCGGAAGACCGGCGTGCCGCTGGGCACGAAATACGGCTCGACGAGCAGGCCGCGGAAGTCGTCGTGCGTCAGTTCCGTGTGGCCGAGCAATGACAGCGCCTTGCGCACGTGCAGGATGCCGATCACCTGGTCGCTGTCCTGCTCGAATACGGGCAGCTTGTTGTGATAGCAGGTTTCGAGCTGCTGGATGACCTCGTCGATCGGGCGCGACAGGTCCAGCGATTCCACGCGCGCGCGCGGCGTCATCACGTCATCCACGGTGATCGCGTCGAGATCGAACAGGTTCAGCAGGATGCTGCGGTGCTTGTGCGGAATGAAGTTGCCCGACTCCAGTACCAGCGTGCGCAGCTCTTCGGGCGACATGCGCTGCTCCGGCGCCTTGCTCGTATTGATGCGCACCAGCCGCAGCACGCCCATGGCAAACGCGTTGACCACCACGACCAGCGGCGTCGATACCTTCATCAGCGGCTTGATGATGAAGCTGGCCGGAAAGGCGATCCGCTCGGGGTACGTCGCACCGACGATCTTCGGCGCAATTTCGCAGAAGACAATGATCAGGAAGGCGACCACAGCCGTGGCGATCGACAGCGTTGTCCCGCTGTTGCCGAAGTAGTGGATCGCCAGGTTCGCGATCAGCACCGGCACGGCCGTGTTGATCAGGTTATTGCCGATGAGGATGAGCGAGAGCAGCTTGTCGGTCTGGCCCAGCAACTGCTGCGTGTTGCGCGCGCCCGAGACGTTGGACTTGGCAAGATGGCGCAGGCGATGGCGGTTGAGCGCCATCATCGCGGTTTCGGAAATCGAGAAGAAGGCGGAGCAGCACAGCAGCAGCGCGACAGCGCCGAGTTGCGCCCAGAGCGGCCAAGAGTCCAAAGCGGGAGAAGAGAGGCGACGAAGCGCCCACTATAGCAGAGGGGTTTGCCGCGCCGGCGGCGGGAGCCGTGCCTGCGCGCACGGCAAAATACGCTGCGGCACCGAGCGGGAATACGAAGGATGCTGGGAAATTGCTGTGCGGGCGAGGCCAGAAAACCGTGCCGCAGGAACCACTTGAATACGAGAAACTGGTCGGGGTGAGAGGATTCGAACCTCCGGCCTCTACGTCCCGAACGTAGCGCT